>NZ_LSJW01000284.1:0-6203 GCF_001557335.1 Microbacterium sp. CCH5-D1 | reverse complement strand
GAACCAGCCGGCGGTCCCGGGCTACACCCTCAACTGCGAAGAGCCCGATAAGGGCATCGCTCACCGAGACTTGAAGTGCGATAACTGCTTGCTCTTGGTGAGCCGAAATTCGAGTTCAGTGAAACTGGCCGACCTTGGACGCGGGAAGGACTTCACCTTAGAGCCGAGTCGCCCGCTTCAGGAATATCTCGTTGGGCGGGGACAATTAATGCACTTGCCTCCCGAGTATCTACTTTTCCAAGGTGGTGGGGCGGCGGAGGATTTCGTCGCGGCGGACTATTACGGGATCGGCTCAATTCTCGTCGAACTTGTGACGGGGCAACCGATGTCGGTCCTAGCTATGGGCGACGTTGGAGCAGTTCTCGCGGTGGGTCACCGCGACTTCGCTGCCGGTCGTCGGTCGGACTTGAGCGGATTCGCGCCGAGCTTCCGCAGTGCCACGTCCTTCGTAGTCGATCATTTACCCAAGAGTGTCCGCTCGGACGCGCTCACGTTGCTGAGCCACCTATGCGACCCACAGCCCCGGTCACGTCTCGCTCGCGCTCCGTATAGCCGCGATCGACTCTCGAGAGGTGGCCTTGATTGGGTTCTCCGGCGGTCGGACATTATGATACGTCGGCTCGAGATTGAGCAGCGCCAGTTGCGACAGCGGGCCGAGAGACAAGGGAGAATCACATGAGCGCACTAGGGGTGGTCGATGTTATCGAAGCCGACACCTTTTCCTCAGACTCCGCGCGCCCCGCTGTGCCTGGGGTCGGTCGCGCCTCTGCTGGGGCGAGCCGTGATAGGACACCTCCTCAGAACGTTACGGCTGCTTTGGCGAACAGAGTGGCGGGGAGCATCGCTTCGACGTTGGAGAAAGCGAAGCGACAGGTCGAGTCGTTTCCCGGCCCCACGACCTATGCTCTACTCGCCTACGCATTTGAAGTTGCGGGCGACCGCGATTCGGCGCTGAAGGAAGCACGCGGAGCGCTCGACATTGTTCATAGTGCTTCATCGGCCCAAACAGATCTGTCGGCAGTTCGAACCTGCCTGCAAATTCTCATGCGATCGGGTGCCGTGACCGAAGCGGCAGCGCTTGCGGCTGATCTTCACATCGGTGATCAACTTCGCCTTGAGGTCGCGGCTGCTCTGGGGAGCGCGGGATCCTTCGACGACGCATGGCAGTTCGTTCGCGACGTCAGCGACGTCCCAGCGAAGGACGCGGTTGCCGGTTATCTTCTCGCGATGGCTGGCGACTTTCGCCGGGCGGTGCCCGCGCTCCGTGCCGCGCTCAGGCGTGAGCCAAGCGATGCGGACACCGCGTTGAATCTGTCAATTTCTCTCTGGAACCTAGGAGCACACAGAAAGGCGATGTCGGCTGCGTTGCAAGCGCGGGCCGCTGCTCCGTCCCGAGAGGACATCGGGCTTCATGTATTTGAGTTGCTGCTAATCGGCGGAGCGGCTTCGCGAGTCGATGCCGAAGTCCGTGCGCTTCTAGATCAAGGCGTCGTGCCGTCAGCCCGTCTGCTCATCATTCAAGCCCGGGCGAAACTTGCTCTGCGGAACCACGATCGAGCGATGAAACTCTTGGAACGGGCTAGTTCGATCGCGTTGGATGTTCGGGACCTCGATACGTACGCTGAAGTGCAAAGCAACCTTATTCGAATTCGCGCATCTCGGCAGAAGATTGGCAGGGAAAAGGCGATCGACGAGCTCCTCGCTCTACACGACGAGGTTCCAAAGAGCGCCATCGTCGTGGTGAACCTTGCTCAGGTCGTCTACTTGCGGACCCATGCCGACGAGTTGGCCCGGGTGACCGAGGAGGTACTTGAGGAGGCGACGGGTCCCCAGATTGAGTTCCTGATGTTCCAAATCGCGGACCTAAAAGGTGATACGGAGGCTGCTGCGAGCCACGCCGTGCGATGGCTCGCGCTGGAGCCGGATAATCCTCGTGCTTTGGCTGCGGCCATGGTCGCAGTTGGGATTGGTGAAGAAAACTGGAGCGAAGCTGCCGGCCTTGCCCTGGCGCATAGAAAGAATGGTAATCTCCATGCTGACGAGGTGAACAACGTCGGATACGTTTTCGCGATGGCAGGAATGGCCGACCGTGCAATTGAGCTTCTTACCCCCCTCGCAGACGAAAGCTTCGTTCTGAAAGCAACGCTTGGGCTAGCTCATCTCGCCGCGGGCCAGATAGATGAAGGCATGCGACTCTATCGTCGCGCCGCCGACGATGCCGAGAAGGTCGGAGACGACACGCGAAGTCTCATGACTGCGTATCAAGCGCTCGTGGTCCGTCAGCTAGGTCTACTTCAGGCCGGCATGGCGGAGAAGGTCACGGCGATCTCGCTGCCTCACTACCCCCTGCCCGAAGACTGGAACGATCGACCCGAGTTCTTGAGACTGCTGGCTGTGGCTAGGAGACATGGCTACGACTGGCCATTGGTCGTCTAAGGCTCGATAGCGTCAGGCGCAACTGCTTCAAGGATGTGTGCAAGATTCGGCACTGGCACCCCTGAATAATGATCACTTGCGGCGCATCGCCGTGCCTGCCTCTGCTCAAGGTTGCTGCCTACTTTTTCTGAGATACAGCCATCGATCAGAATCGTTGGGCTCACGCGTGATTCCGACTGTTCCGTGTCTCACCCACCGTCAACTTTCGTGAGATCGGACACGTTTCTTGTCCGATCTCACAAAGTTGTCGGAGTCTCACGAAAGCTGTCGGAGCGTCTCACGAAAGTGGCGGAGTCTCAGGAAGGCTGTCGGAGCGCGGCGGCGGCACCTCCCTGCCGAAAACGATCGTTTCCGGCGAGCTCGGATCCCACGTCCTTAGACGCCTGCCGCTAGTGCTCGCCGGTACCTGCTTTCGGCGGGCGTTTCTGGCTTGTCCCCCAACGGGCATTATCCACTCGGAGCCTCGAGGGCTCGAATGGCGTTCCATCGGCTCGGAACCCGTCATCGCCGCTACGCCCATACGTTGAGTCCCAGCCCGATCGTGAAGGCTGCGAGGAGCACGACTGCCACGATGCCCGCGAGAGTCCGGGTGCTAAACGTGGTGCGCAGGAGAGCGAGCATTTTGACGTCGACGAGGGGGCCGACGAGGAGGAGGGCGACGACTGATCCTGCGGAGAAGAATGACGCGAACGACAGGGCAAAGAACGCATCCACGTTCGAACAGATCGATACGACCATCGCGATCAAGATCATTGCCACGATCGACATAACCGGATTGGATCCGACAGACAGGAGAACCTCACGGGGGATTAGCACCTGGATAGCACCGGCTAGTGCGCAGCCAATCACGAGTGCGGGCATGACTGCGCGGAACTCGACGACGAACTGGGTGAGGCTACGCCGACCGCGGCCACGGCTGCCTGACTCGTGGGCGGCCCTGTCGCATGTATCACGGAACTGGTCAGTGAGGAGAGTTCCCGGATCGGGGTGACGGCTGTACAGCCAGCCGATGAGGTTGGCGATGGCGTAGCCGCCGAGAAGGCGCGCAATCAGGATGCCGTCATCGAATCCGAAGGCTTGGTGGGTCGTGAGAATGACGATCGGGTTGACGATCGGGGCTGCGATCAAGAATGTGAGCGCATCAGGGACAGTGAAGCCGCGCATCAGCAGTCCCCGAGCAAACGGCACGTTGCCGCATTCGCAGACCGGGACGAACATGCCCAGGAGCGAGAGCACCATCCGACGCGGCCATGCTCGTCGCGGCATCCAGCGTTCGAGCACTCCGGCGGGAATCCACACCTGCACGATGATCGACAAGACCACGCCGAGGGTGACGAATGGCATCGACTCAATGAGGACGCTGACAGCGAGTGTGAGGCCGTCCTGCGCGCGGGTCGGGAGGGAGACCGGGAAGAACGTCGGCGCGAAAACTTCGATCAGGAATAGTGACGCAATCACGCACACGCCGACACCGACCATCGCCCACGCAGCACGCGAGCGAGCAGCAGGAGGTGTCCCGCTGCTCGCCCTGGTGGTCACCTGTTCTGGCTCAGTTGACCGTGTCATCTGTGCTCGGCTCATCGCAGCCCGAATGCGCCACCGCTAACCAGGATGAAGATGCCCAGACCGATCAGGACGAGCGGGAACAGCACGTGTTCCCAACGTTCCAGGATCTCCGCGATTGGTCGACGAGTAGCGATGAACTTTGCGACAACGACCAGGACGGCAACGAGGGCCAGGAACACCACGCAGTACGCGACGACCGCGGCGGGACCCACGCTGAGGAACACGGGAACGTAGACGCCGATGTTGTCACCGCCGTTGGCGAAGGTGACCCCGGCCACAGCCCAGACCGCGACCTTTTTTCCTTCGATCTTGCCCTCGTCGTCATCGTCGTCGTCGCGATTGCGCCACGCCTGCCATGCCGCCCAGAGACCCAAACCCAGGGGGATGAGGCCGAAGTAGGGAATGACTTCAGGAGGGAGGAACGCTCCTGCGCCGAGAGCAACGAGTACGGCGGCGCCGAGGATGCCAGCGAACCCCAAATACTGCCCGAGCAGAATCCGGGTCGTTGTACCTCGTTGGCCCGCACCTCGGGCGAAGAACAGAGAGAGCACGATGATGTCGTCGATGTTCGTTACCAGGAACAGACCAACTGCTTGCAGGATGGAGAGGAAGATCATGCGCTGACCTCCATCGTGCAGCAGTCCGCAACTGTGCACGTGGGGTCGATGCACTCGGCCTCGTGATCCACGGCCAGGGTCGTATCCAGTAGAGCGGTCAGCGCCGTGGTCAACCGAGGATCTGCGACCTCGTATCGAGTGCGCCGCCCCTCGGGCTCTGCCACGACGATGCCGCAGTCACGGAGGCACGTGAGATGGTTGGAGACGTTCGATGGGCTCAGGCCCAGCTCGCGGGCGAGCGCCGCCGGATAGATCGGGCCGTCAAGCAGTGACATGAGAATGCGTGATCGCGTCGAGTCGGCCATAGCGCGGCCGAGGCGATTCATCACGTCCAAGCGAGTAGTAATAGTCAGCACTCAATGAATATACACGCTTGGATGTATGATCGGATACCGCGCCAGATCATCCGACAAGGCGCGATCCGAAGCGTCTCGACTACCTGGGTCTACCCGCTAGTGCAGCGCTCGACGTCAAGGAACCTCCATCATGCACACTTCTTCGTTATCCGGGCCCGGCCACCGCGCAGCCGCACACCGTCTTCGCCGGATGAGTGGCACATGGTGAGGCGGGATCGAGGTCGGAGGCTGGTTGTTGCGCTCGTGATCGCGTTCAGTATGACCGTGATCGACCAGGGTTCGAAGGCTCTAGCCCTGGCCCAGCTCAGCGAGAACGAGCGCATTCCCCTAGTCGGTGACCTGCTGGGCCTCCAACTTGCATTCAATCCCGGCACAGTCATGTCGCTCGGGTCGGGGAGCACGTGGGTGTTCACCGTGATCGGAACCGCAGCGACGATCGCGCTGCTCTACGCTGCTTGGCGATCCAAGTCGATCGCGTGGGCGATCGCTATCGGATTCGTCTGGGGCGGAGCAGTGGGGAACCTCATCGATCGCCTCCTTGCCCCGCCCGCGTTCGGTGTCGGTCACGTGACCGATTTCCTCGCCTACGGCAACCTCTTCATTGGCAACATCGCGGATATCTCCATCGGCATCGGCGTCGGCCTGGGGCTCATTCAGATCATCCTGAATCCCCGTCCTGAGCTTCCCCGTGGACAGTCCGCTGCCGCTTGACCTCGCCGAAACCTCGCGGCACACTGCTCGAGCTGGGTCCTGTGAGGATCTTCCCCGCTGCAATCACCGGAGCGCTCCTTATGATCCGCGGCGGTGATGAGACCAAAGAATGAGACGTCTTATCTAGTGGGCGGACGCGAGAGGGTTCAAATGTCAAGCGACGTGAGGAGGAGACATGGCGGCTGAGCGCCTGATCTACAAGCGGACCGACGGTAAATGGGCATGGAAGCTCACATCCCAGGGCCACGTCATCGCCACCGACGGGGGACGAGGCTATAGAAACGAAGCAGATTGCCGGCGCATCGCCGACGCCGTCATCGGGGGAGCCTTTGCCGACGCTAAGACGAGAGTTCTCAACTAGCTCACATCAGGCAGGCATCCTCGGTGGCACTCAACGGGGCGTGCGCGAACTGCAGCATGTCCGAGAATCGCCGTAAACGATCGTTCTGGCGGGTTCGCGTCGCACGTCATCGTGCGCCCGCCGTTAACGTTCGCCGGTATCTGCTTTCGGCAGACG
>NZ_LSJW01000029.1:0-9841 GCF_001557335.1 Microbacterium sp. CCH5-D1 | reverse complement strand
GATCATCGCCGCGCTGGATGTCCACGGGACCGGTCGCCGCCTGACGCACGCCGGCCTGCGCCGCCTTCACGATGCGGCGTGCCCGCGCGAGGGATTCCTCCTGCTCCATGCCGCGGGCACGGTAGACGAGAGCCAGCTCGTTCTCGTCGATGTCGAGATCTCCCGCTGATGCGTGTGCGTCCTCGTTGGCCTCCGTCGCCGCGAGCAGTTCGCGCTGGGAACGTACCGAGACGAACTCGCCTGCTCCCATCGACAGTGCGCCGGCCAGGAGACCGGCGATCCCGCTGAAAAGCACGAAGCCGGAGCTCACGCCCGTCGCGCCGATCCCGAGCACCAGCGCGAGGTTGCTCACCAGGCCGTCGTTGGCGCCGAACACGGCCGCGCGGAACGAACCGGACAACCGCCTGCGACCACGCGCCGCGAGTCCGCGCACGACCTCGTAGTGCACCTTCTCGTCTGCCCTCATGGCCGGAGTGGCGTACTGCTCCGAATCGTAGGGCGACCGTGCCTCAGCGCTCTGTGCGAGGGCGAGCACGAAGATCGATCCGAAACGACCGGCCATCCATCCGAGTAGGCGCGAGCGGACCCCGGCGCGGGGCAGACGCCGCGGTTCCTCACCGAGGAGATCGAGCCAATGCTGCTCATGGCGACGTTCCGCATCGGCGAGGCTCAGCAGGATGTCGCGCTCTTCGCCTTCTCGGCGTGCAGCGAGCTTCTGATAGACGGCGCCCTCGGCGCGCTCCTCGACCAGGTAGCGCGCCCAGCGCCGACGATCGGCGGGGGTCGGGGTGGCGGCAGCGGGGGCTGTCATGGATCCTCCAGAGATGGCGGCGCCCTATGCGTGGGCAACCGTTCAACGCTATCCGCGGATGCTCAGCACGACCTCACCCAGGCGCGGATTGACAGCATTTCGGGGATCCGAAGCGCCGTCCCTGCACGGGCGGGGCGCAGATCATGTCAGGACCGCACGCGCTTCCGAAGAACCTCGATGCGGGATTGCAGCTGCGTCACGGTGGCCTGCGCGACTGCCGGTCCTCCGCAGATGCGGCGGAGCTCGGCATGCACCGCGCCGTGCGGCTCACCCTTCTGGCGCGCGTAGAGGCCGACGAGGCTGTTCAGCAGCTGCCTCTGCTCCTTGAGGGTGCGGTGCAGGGGCGGGGGAAGCGTCGTCGACTCGTCGGGCGGTGTGGAGGCCTCACGTGCCTCCCGCAGGCGTGACTGGCGGGACTGACGTTGCATGAGGAGCTCATGCACGTGCTCCGGCTCGAGGAGACCGGGGAAGCCGATGAACTCCTCCTCCTCCGGGGTCCCCGGTTCGGCCAGCTGACCGAACTCCTGTCCTTCGAAGACCACGCGGTCGAAATGGGCGACGGACGAGAGCGCCTGGTAGCTGAACTCCTGCGTCAGCGCGTCCGAGGTCTCCTCCTCACGGTTCGCACTCTCGAGCAGCGAATCCTCCAGGCCGTCGTCTTCCTTCGACTGCCGGTCGAGCGCATGGTCACGCTGCTTGTCCATCTCGTTCGCAAGCCCCATGAGCACGGGGACCTGCGGAAGGAACACGCTCGCGGCCTCGCCACGACGCCGGGCTCGCACGAACCGGCCGATGGCCTGAGCGAAGAACAGCGGAGTCGAGGACGACGTCGCATAGACCCCCACGGCGAGACGCGGCACGTCGACGCCCTCCGACACCATGCGCACGGCCACCATCCAGCGGGAGTCGTTGGCGCTGAACTTCTCGATCCGCTCCGACGCCGTCGCATCATCCGAGAGCACGACCGTGGCCTGCTGGCCCGTGATGCTGTGCAGGATCTTCGCATACGCGCGCGCGACCGTCTGGTCCGTCGCCAGTACGAGACCGCCGGCATCGGGGACGTGGTGGCGGATCTCCGTGAGCCGTCTGTCCGCGGCCGACAGGACGGCCGGCATCCACTCGCCCTCGGGATCGAGCGCCGTGCGCCACGCCTGCGACGTCACGTCCTTGGTGTTGTCCTGGCCCAAGTGCGTCTCGAGCTCGTCGCCGGTGGTGGTGCGCCAGCGCATCTTGCCGGCGTACATGTGGAAGAGCACGGGCCGGACGACGCCGTCGGCCAGTGCCCGGCCGTAGCCGTAGTTGTAGTCGGTGCGCGAGATGCGGGCGCCGGACTCATCGGGGTGGTACTCCACGAACGGGATGGGCGCCGTGTCGCTGCGGAACGGCGTGCCGGACAGCAGCAGGCGCCTCTTCGCCGGCCCGTACGCGTCTCGGATGGCGTCGCCCCAGCTCAGCGCATCGCCGCCGTGGTGAACCTCGTCGAGGATCACCAGGGTCTTGGCGTCCTCCGTGAGATGCCGGTGCACCGAGGACTTCGCGGCGACCTGCGCGTACGTCACGACAGCGCCGTGATAGTGCCGAGCCGGTGCCCAGTCGCTGTTGCGGAAGCGCGGGTCGAGGCGGATGTGCACGCGTGCCGCGGCGTCCGCCCACTGGGTCTTGAGATGCTCGGTCGGTGCGACCACGATGATGCGGTTGACCTCGCCCATGCGCATGAGCTCGACGGCGAGGGTGAGTGCGAACGTGGTCTTGCCTGCGCCGGGTGTGGCGGCGACGAGGAAGTCGCGCTGATCCGCCGCGAAGTACTGTTCGAGGGCCTCCTGCTGCCAGGCACGCAGCTTGTTCGCGGTTCCCCATGGGGCACGCTGAGGAAAGGACGGAGAGAGCATCGAGTCCACGATAATCGCTGCCGGGGACACCGGATCACTCCCCGCGATTCCCGCGCGTGCCCTGCCCCGCACCGAGCCCTGCGGGTAGGCTCGGTCACTGCGTCGCGATCACCGCCGCGTCGCTGATCGTTCGCGAAGGAGAGCTGGATGACCGACCAGGATTCGACTCGGACCCCTTACATCCCGAACGAGACCGCGCACCCGTGGCGCCGATTCGTCGCGGTCGGCGACTCGTTCACCGAGGGCATCGGCGACCCCGATCCGGCGCATCCGGGGAGCCACCGCGGGTGGGCAGACCGCGTCGCCGAGGTGCTCGCCGCGCAGGTCGACGACTTCGCCTATGCGAACCTCGCCGTCCGCGGCAAGCTGATCGCCCAGATCGTCGCCGACCAGATCGAGCCGGCCGTCGCGCTGCGCCCCGATCTGGTCTCCATCTGTGCGGGCGGCAACGATGTGATCCGGCCCGGCACCGACCCGGATGCGATCGCGAGCCAGCTCGACGACGCCGTCGCCCGGCTGTCCTCCACCGGCGCCGCCGTGCTGTTGTTCACGGGCATCGACACCGCCTTCACGCCGGTCTTCCGCGCCTTCCGCGGAAAGGTCGCGATCTACAACGAGAACGTCCGCACCATCGCCGAGCGATACGACTGCATCGTGGCCGACCAGTGGGCGCTCAAGGTCGTGCAGGACATGCGCTTCTTCGACGATGACCGACTGCACTACAACGCGCTCGGCCACCACGAGGTGGCCCGCATGGCGTTGCGTGCCCTGAACGTGCCGAACGATCTCGAGGCCATGCAGCCCGAGCCGTTCCCGCTGCGCACCTGGCGAGAGGCACGCTCGGAAGACCTGGGCTGGGCCAGGGAGCACCTGGTTCCGTGGGTGCTCAGAAGGCTCCGTCACCAGTCATCTGGCGACAACCTCGCTGCGAAGCGTCCGGAGCCCTCCCCCGTCGTCCTTCCCGGGAGGGACTGAGCGTCAGGCCTTCATCGCCCAGAGTGCGACCGCTGCCGCAGATGCCACGTTGAGGGAGTCGACCCCACCGGACATCGGGATCGTGACGACGGTGTCCGCTCCGTCCATGGCCTCGCGCGAGAGTCCGTCGCCTTCCGACCCCATGACCAGCGCGACCCGCGCCGGACGTGCGGCCGCATACGCGTCGAGCGTCACCGCGTCGTCGCGCAGCGCCAGCGCGGCGATGTCGAAGCCGTCGGTGTGGAGATCCGCGATCGCGGACTCCCAGTCCGTGATACGCGTCCACGGCACCTGGAAGACGGTGCCCATGCTGACTCGGACGCTGCGCCGGTACAGCGGATCGGCCCCGCCCGGAGAAACCAGCACCGCGTCGGCGCCGAGACCTGCTGCAGCACGGAAGGCTGCTCCGACGTTGGTGTGATCCCCGATGTTCTCCAGGATCAGCACGAGGGAGGCGCCGTCGATCACCTCGCGGACGGAGGGCAGCTCTGGTCGGTGCATGGAGGCGATGGTGCCGCGGTGCACCGCGAAACCCGTCACCGCCTCCGCCACCTCGTCCGGAACGACGTACACCGGCACGTCGAGGTCACCGACGATGGCACGGATGTCGTCCACCCTGCGCTCCTGCACCAGGACGGAGCGGGGACGGTGACCGGAGGCGACCGCGCGCGCGATCACCTTCGTCGATTCCGCGATGTAGAGACCACCGGACGGCTCCGACAGTGCTCGTAGGGCGGTATCGGTGAGGCCGCGGTAGTCGTCGAGACGTCGGTCGGCGGCGTCGGTCACAGGCAGGAGATCCACGATGTCCACTCTGCCACCGTCAGGACACGGCGCAGCACCGGTCGCTGGGGCGTCGGCGGCTCTCGTGGAGGCCCTGGTCGGCCTCGGCACCGTAGACTCGCTCGAGGAGGTCTTGTGAGCGTGTCCATTTCCGCCGAGCTGTCGGCCACCATCGCCCACGCCGCCGAGCTGCTGCGCGAGAAGCGCATCGCACTCCTCACCGGCGCCGGCATCTCCACCGATTCCGGCATCCCCGCCTACCGTGGCGAAGGCGCGAGGACGCGCAGCGATCCGATGACGATCCAGACCTATCTGGGTGACGAGGCGGCGCGCCGGCGCTATTGGGTCGGCGGGCACCTGGGCTGGCGCGCTTTCGCGAGAGCCGAGCCGAACGCGGGACACATCGCCCTGGCGCAACTCGAAGCATCGGGGAACGTGTCCGGCGTGATCACCCAGAACGTCGACGGACTGCATCTGCGGGCCGGGAGCTCGCACGTCATCGAGGTCCACGGGACCATGCGTCGCGTGCTGTGTCTGCAGTGCGGTCAGGTCTTCGATCGCCGCGACGTCGCCGTGCAGATCGAGGAGCTCAACCCCTGGATCACCGTGCCGGAGAACGTCGCTCTCGCCCCCGACGGCGACGTGCTCCCGGAGAGCACGGAAGGCTTCGTCATCCCCGCGTGCACCGTCTGCGCGGGCATGCTCAAGCCTGACGTGGTGTTCTTCGGCGAGTACGTGCCACAGGATCGCTTCCGCGCAGCGGAGTCGCTGCTGCGTTCGAGCTCCGCCCTGATCGTCGCGGGCTCCTCCCTCGTGGTCAACTCCGGTGTCCGCCTCGTCGAGCGTGCGCGGCGACGTAACATCCCCCTGATCATCGTCAACCGTGAGCCGACGCGCGCGGATGCCTGGGCGCATGTGACCATCGCCGCGGGCACCAGCGACGTGCTCCCCGCCCTCCAGGAACTCCTCTCGTGACCCACCTCACCCTCGTCCGCCACGGTCAGACCGACTGGAACCTCGCGCGGCGCATCCAGGGCTCCACCGACATCCCCCTGAACGAGAAGGGACGCGAAGACGCGCGATGGGCCGCGGAGAAGCTCGCGGCAGGAACCCATCACGCCGTGTACACGAGCCCGTTGCTGCGCGCCAAGGAGACCGCGGAGATCATCGCGGAGCGCCTGGGGCTGGAAGTCGCCGGCGTCGTCCCCGACATCCGCGAGCGCGAGTTCGGCGATGGTGAGGGCATGCTCGTGCCCGACTACATCGCGACGTATGGCGACTGGCACGCGGAGGTTCCTGGTGCGGAGTCGCTGCACGAGGTGGGAGAACGCGCGATCGAAGCACTGCACACGATCGCTCGCGAGGCGCGGCGTCGGTCCTCCCCGCGTGCGGAGTCGGTCATCGTCGTCGCTCATGGTGGCGTGATCCGCGCCGTGATCGACCACGTCTCCGGCGGCACTCTCCCGCGCGACGGCGAGGTGCTGCAGAACGGCTCGGCGCACCGGTTCGTCGCCGCACCGGGCTATCTCCGTCTGCTGGAGGAGACGCCCGTCCTCTGATCAGACGGCGCGGGACACGACCGAACGCGCGTGACGGAGGACCGGCTCGTCGATCATCCGTCCATCGAACCGGAACACGCCGCGCTGCGACTCGGCCGCAGTGAGCACGGCGCGCGCCCAGGTGAGCAGCGCGTCGTCCGGACGGTACGCCGCACGGATCGTCGCCACCTGGTTCGGATGGATGCAGGCCGTCGCACGGAATCCCGAAGCGGCGGCGTCGATCGCCTCCTCCTCGAGTCCAGTGAGGTCATCGATGTCGATGTGCACGGCGTCGATGGCTGCTTTGCCGTGCGCACCGGCTTCGAGGAGGACACGCGCTCTGGCGTACCTGGCGATGTCGCGATACGCGCCGTCCGCGTTGCGCGAAGACGTGCCTCCCAGGGAGGCGACGAGATCCTCGGCCCCCCACATCAACGCGGACACCTGCGGGTGTGCGGCGATGCGGTCGGCTGCCTGGACGCCGCGGGCGGTCTCGCACAGGGCGATCAGCGAGTACCTCTCGTCGAACGCCGACAAGCTGTCCGCACGCTCGGTCTTCGCCACCATCACGGTGCGGAAGTCGGTCTGAGCCAGCGCCGCGAGGTCTGCGGCGAAGGCCTCGGTGTCGGGGGCGTTGACGCGCACGACCACTCGAGAGGGGTCGACATCGGCGGCGATCACGTTCCTGCGCGCTTCGTCCTTCGCCTCCGGGAGCACCGCGTCCTCGAGATCGAGGATGATCGCATCAGCCCGCTCCGCGGCTTTCCGGAAGCGCTCCGGCCGGTCGGCAGGGCAGAACAACAGCGCCGGACCGAGGTCGAACGTCATGCGGGGGATCCTTCCGGACGGCAGTGGACGAGCACCGAGCGGACGGCCGTGGCGACGACGGTACCGTCCTGGTTCCGGCCGGTGTGGGCGATCTTCACGATCCCCTGCCCCGGCCGGGAGGAGGAGAGCCGCTTCTCGACGACCGTGCTCTCGGTGTAGAGGGTGTCTCCCGCGAACAGCGGATGCGGGAACGCGACATCGCCGAAGCCGAGCTGTGCGACGAGGGTCCCCTGCGTCAGCTGCGCGACGGACGAACCCACCATGGTGGACAGAGTCCACATCGAGTTCATCAGTCGCGCGCGGAACGGCTCCTGACCGTCGGCGAAAGCCGCATCGAGGTGCAGGGCCTGCGTGTTCATGGTGAGGGTGGTGAACAGCACGTTGTCGGCTTCGGTCGCAGTTCGTCCTGGGCGGTGCAGGTAGCGGGCGTCGGTCTCGAACTCCTCGTAGTACAGACCCCTCTGGACGACGTCGTGCGTGCTCATACCGCCACGCTACCCGGCGAGTCCGAGACCGCGGGCGATGACCAGCAGCTGCACCTCGGTCGTGCCCTCGCCGATCTCGAGGATCTTGGAGTCGCGGTAGTGCCGTGCCACGGAAAACTCGTTCATGAAGCCGTTGCCGCCGAAGATCTGCGTCGCGTCTCTCGCGTTGTCCATCGCCGCCTCGCCCGCGACCAGCTTGGCGATGGCCGCGGCTTCGGCGAACGGCTTGCCCGCGTCTCGGAGTCGTGCCGCGTGATGCCAGGCGAGGCGTGCCGTGTGCACCCGTGCGCGCATGCGGGCCAGAGTGAACTGCGCGTTCTGCCGCGTGCTCAGGGCGGCCCCGAAGATCGTGCGGCTCTTGGCGTACTCGACAGCGGCCTCCAGGCATCCTTCGGCGGCGCCGGTCGAGAGGGCCGCGATCGCGATGCGTCCTTCGTCGAGGATGCTGAGGAAGCTGCGGAAGCCGCTCCCCCGCGTACCCAACAGGTTGGAGGCGGGAACCCGTGCGCCGTCGAAGGTGAGGGGATGTGTGTCCGACGCGTTCCACCCGACCTTGTCGTACGGCGCTTCGACCGTGAACCCCGGTGTCCCGTTCGGCACGATGATGGTGGAGATCTCCTTGCGCCCATCCTCGTTCCCGGTCACCGCCGTGACCGTGACGAACCGCGTGATGGGGGTCCCGGAGTTCGTGATGAACTGCTTCGAGCCGTCGATCACCCACTCGTCGCCGTCGAGGCGCGCCGTGGTCCTGGTCGCACCGGCATCGCTGCCGGCCTCCGGCTCCGTGAGGCCGAAGCCCGCCAGGGCTCGCCCGGCGAGCAGGTCCGGCAGCAGTTCCTGGCGCTGCTCCTCCGAGCCGAAGCGGTAGATCGGCATCGCGCCGAGGCTGACCCCTGCTTCGAGCGTGATCGCGATGGACTGGTCGACGCGCGCGAGCGCCTCGATCGCGATGCCGAGTGCCATGTAGTCGCCGCCCTGTCCGCCGTATTCCTCGGGGAACGGTAAGCCGAACAATCCGAGATCGCCCATCTGGCGAACGACGTCCATCGACAGCGTGTGCGTGCGATCGGCCTCGTAGGCCTGCGGTGCGACGACCGTGTCGGCGAATTCGCGCACCATGGCGGCGAGCTCGCGCTCCTCGTCGGTCAGCTCTTCCATGTTCAGCTCTCCTCCGTCGTCACGCGGGCTACCGGCTGGTCACGCCGCACCTGGTCGCCGACCGCGACCAGCAGATGCACCACACCGTCATGCGGTGCCAGTACCGGGTGCTCCATCTTCATCGCCTCGATCGAGACGAGGGCTTCTCCCGCGGACACCGTGTCGCCGTCGGTCACGTGCACCGCCACGACGCTGCCCGGCATGGGGGCACGGCCCTCCGGCTCGGTCGCCGCAGCTCCCGCGTCTCGTGCGGACAACCGGCGCTGCATCCGCTGTCGCCTGTCGAGAGGGCGCAGGCGTATCGTGCGACCTTCCTCCGCGACCCAGACCGCTCCCTCGGCATCGACTGCGGCCAGCACGCCCGCTCTGGAGGGGGAAGGAGACGCTTCATCGAGCTCGACCTCGTCGCCGTCGTCCGTGAGCGCGACGAACGGAGCATGCGGCGCGTCCTGGGTCCCCAGGCGCCACCCGGGCAGCTCACGCCACAGCGGGCTGGTGCGCACCGATGCGGGGGGATCCGAAACGGCGTCCCGCGCCGCAGCCAACTGAGACGCCGAAGGCTTCACCGTCTCGAGGGGAAGCAGGGACTCGATGAGACCGGTGTCGAGATCGCCTTCGATGACCCGCGCGTCCTGGCACAGCATCCGCAGGAACGCGATGTTGGTCTCGACGCCCAGCACGACGGTGCTCGCGAGTGCTCGGTCCAGTCGTGCCAGTGCCGTGGCGCGGTCATCGGCGAAGGCGATCACCTTCGCGATCATCGGGTCGTAGAATCCGGTGACCTCGCTGCCGCTCTCGATGGCCGCATCCACGCGGACACCCGGCGGTGGGTCGAAGAGGAGCACCGTCCCCGTGGACGGAAGGAAGCCGCGCTCAGGGGCCTCCGCGTACACCCGAGCCTCGACCGCGTGGCCGCGCAGGCGAGGTGTGACGTCCAGGGGAAGACCCGCTGCCGCGCGGAGCTGAAGCGCGACGAGGTCGAGTCCGGTGACCTCCTCGGTGACGGGGTGCTCCACCTGGAGCCGCGTGTTCATCTCGATGAAGAAGACCTCGTCCGGCGCGTCGGCATCCACGAGGAACTCGACCGTGCCGGCCCCCACGTAGGAGACGCTCTCGGCGGCGAGCACCGCGGCGGAGAGCAGGCGCTCGCGCGTGTCGGCCGGGATCCCCGCCGACGGGGCCTCCTCGATGACCTTCTGATGCCGGCGCTGCAACGTGCACTCGCGTTCGCCGAGGGCGATGACGGTGCCGTGCACGTCGCCGAAGACCTGTACCTCGATGTGCCGTGGTCGTCTGATCAGCCGCTCGAGGATGAGCGCGTCGTCTCCGAAAGCGGCGGACGCGACCCGGCGGGCGGAGGCGAGAGCGCCGCGG
>NZ_LSJW01000283.1:0-2287 GCF_001557335.1 Microbacterium sp. CCH5-D1 | reverse complement strand
ACCACCGACTCCGGCGCGATCTCCGTCGAGGGGATAGCCCAGGATGCGATGGTCTTCGCCACCGGTGTGAACGCGGTGTCGGTCGGGGCGATCATCGCCGCCATCACCCTGTGGGCGCTCGCGGCCCTGCTGGTGATCGGGTCGGTCACGCTGGTCGCCTGGAACTTCCTGCGCGGACGTTTCTTCGTGCGCGGCAACGCCCGCGCGTTCGATGTGATCGGCTGGACCCTGGTCGTCGCGCCGATCCTGATCGTCATGTTCGAGACCATGGGCCGCAACGGCGTCACCTCAGCACTCGGCCTCGGTGAGGGAGAGCCTGCGCATCCGATCGAGTTCTGGAGCGTCGCCCCGATCTTCGCGACCGGCGTGACCGTGGGCCTGATCGCCGTCGCGTTCCGCCGCGGCATCCGCCTGCAGAACGAGAAGCTCGCGCTCGAGAAAGAAACGGAGGGGCTGGTGTGACCCCGGCGGAGAGCGACGACGAGTTCACCGGCATCCACTGCCGACTCGATGAGCTGCTCGCCGATCGCGGAATGACCCTCACCGAGCTGAGCGCCGCGGTCGGGGTGAGCATCGTGAACCTGTCGGTCCTGAAGAACGACCGCGCCCGCGCCATCCGCTACTCCACCCTTCGCGCGATCTGCGAAGCGCTCGACTGCGAAGTGGGCGAGCTGCTGGTGCTCGCTCCCCGCTGAGCCCACTCCCCCGCTGAACTCACTCCCCCGCTGAGCTCGGGAGCGTCATCCTTCGTCATATCCACCCAGGGAATTCCCAGGGAGCCATAACGTTGGGCCTCATGGCGCGCACTCGGCGCGCCGCGATCCTGGAGTCCCCACCCCATGAGCACCACCGCACGCGCCCAGAAGGCGCCAGACACCCGCGGACCGGTTCGGAAGCTGCTGACCTCGTTCGGCTTCCAGATCCTCGCCGCCCTCGTCCTCGGCGTCGCCGCCGGTCTGATCGGCCGCCAGCTCGGCGCCACCGCCGAGAACCCGAACGGTCTGTCGGCGACCCTCGACACGATCGGCAGCTCGTACGTGACGCTGCTGCGCGCCGCCGTCGTCCCGCTGATCTTCACGGCCATCGTCGCCAGCATCTCGAACCTGCGCCGCGTGCAGAACGCCGCGCGCCTGGCAGGGCAGACGATCCTGTGGTTCGCGATCACCGCATTCATCGCCGTGATCATCGGCATCGTCCTCGGCCTCGTGATCCAGCCGGGCAACCGCGCCGGCGAGGGCCTCGAGACCGGCGACCCGTACACGGTCGGCACCTGGTGGAACTTCCTGCTGGGCCTCATCCCGCAGAACTTCCTCGGGCTCACGGTCAGCACCAACCCCGGCGCCGTCGAAGGCACCTTCAGCTCCAGCGTCGGCTTCAACATCCTGCAGGTCATCGTGGTCGCGGCCGTCATCGGTATCGCCGCGCTCAAGGCCGGCAAGAAGGCAGAGCCGTTCCTCGTGTTCACCGAGTCGCTGCTCAAGGTCATCCAGCGCGTGCTGTGGTGGATCATCCGCATCGCCCCGCTCGGCACGTTCGGACTCATCGGCTCTGCAGTGATCAAGTACGGCTGGGAGAAGCTGGCCTCACTCGGCTGGTTCGCCGCCGCGGTCTACATCGGCCTGGCGCTCGTGCTGTTCGTCGTCTACCCCGTCCTGGTCAAGACGCACGGCCTGTCGATCAAGCAGTACTTCTCCGGTGTGTGGCCCGCGGTGCAGCTGGCCTTCGTCAGCCGCTCCTCGATCGGCACGCTGCCCCTCACCGAGCGCGTGACCGAGCGCAACCTCGGCGTGCCCCGCTCCTACGCCTCCTTCGCCGTGCCGCTGGGCGCGACCACGAAGATGGACGGCTGCGCCGCGATCTACCCGGCCATCGCCGCGATCTTCGTCGCACAGTTCTTCGGCATCGAGTTGAACTTCGTGCAGTACCTGCTGATCGTGATCGTCTCGGTCGTCGGTTCCGCCGCCACCGCCGGAACCACCGGCGCGGTCGTGATGCTCACGCTGACGCTGTCGACGCTCGGCCTGCCGCTCGAGGGCGTCGGGCTGCTGCTCGCGATCGACCCGATCCTCGACATGGGCCGCACCGCGGTCAACGTCGCGGGTCAGGCGCTGATCCCGACGATCGTCGCCAAGCGCGAGGGCATCCTGAACCAGGAGCTCTACAACGCTCCGCGCGAGGGCCTCCCCTTCGCCGACGACTCCGGCGACGACGACGCTCCCGAGGCGGACGCGTCCGCCGACAAGGAGCCGGTCAGCGCACGCTGACCCCTCTCCCCCTCTCCCTCTCC
>NZ_LSJW01000282.1:0-2541 GCF_001557335.1 Microbacterium sp. CCH5-D1 | reverse complement strand
ATCTGGATCAGAACTCAAAACTTGCGTCCTCTTGCCGGAGGACGTGACCTCAAACTCATTACCCCTGTTGGTTTGCCGACCAGCAGGGGTGAGTTGTTTTACGCGGACTTTGGCATGTCGAGCATGTCCATCTCCCGTTCCCTCTCGCGGATCGCCCGCTGTTGGGCTGCCCTGCGTAGTTCGTCTTGCACGTAGTCGGGTACTTCAAGCCCCGCCTGTTTCGAGACGGCGAGAGCAAGCCAGCTGCTGACAGGGATACCCGCCTCGTCAGCGAGGCGCTCGAAGACCTGGTCGTAGGCCTCGGGGTAGCGCACCGTTCTGCCCGCCCGAGGGCCGTAGGAACGGCGCCCCGGTTTGTTTGCTGAGGGTGCCATGACCCTGTTGTAGCACGTAGCTGAATCAGAATCACGCAACTTGTGGCGGCGAGTCGGACGGCGCGTCGGTTCTCCATGACCCATATAGGCCGAGCATCCACCCCTTCGCGGACATCGGTCCCCGAAAAAAGTTGCGCTCTCCCCTGGAACACCTTCGCGCGCGCGTACGCATCGCGCGTGCGGGGTGTGTGTGTCTGAAAATGTGTTCCAGGTGTTCCGCCTGCATGTAAAACGCAGGTCAAAGGGATATTACAGCTGGAACACCTACCCGATTCCGCGGATTCGCCGTTTCAGAAAACCCCCGGTCAAACGGTGGAACACCTGGAACACCTTTTCGAGCAGGGTTGGCACGGAACACCGGAAACCCGTAAGCGATGGCGTCGAGAATCTGCCGATCTCGACGTGATCGCGTCAGCGATTCAGTCGGCGGCGACGCGCCAGCCGGCGAGGCCGTGGCAGTGTCGTCGGCGTGTCGCCTCAGACGAGGAGGGCGGGGCTGAGACGCCAGACGCGGGTGAGGGTGCCGTTGATGCTGCGGGGGATGCTGCGGCCCTGGCGTCGGGAGGGGTACAGCAGACCGCGATCCTCGAGGGCTGCCGCGACGGCGTTGCTGGTGAGGGTGTCGTCGTCGATCTCGGCGCGGACGATCGGCAGGATCTCGCCGGGTATCAGGTACAGGTAGTCCTCGTCGCGGCGGCCGAGCACCCAGTCGCCGGCGGTGGGTCGACCGCCGAGGAGGGCGCCGTTGTCGAGCGCGTACTGCAGGGCGGCGTAGACGCCGACGAGGATCTGGTCTTCGCGCGGCATCCGGTGCCGGTTGGTGCCCGCGTCGAGATCGAGCGCGCGCAGGATCACTCCCCCGACGTGCAGGGCGGCGTCGCGGCGTCGTTCGTGCTCGATGTCGACGCCGAGGGCGAGGCGTGTGGCGGCGCTGTCCGCACTGCGCAGCGTCACGCGCGGGATCTGTGCCTGCAGGTAGGTGTGCACGCTGAGGCGTGCCGCGGCCGCGGCTGGCGACTGCAGCTGCGCGTAGATCTCTCGCGGCGCCCGGCGCCTGTTGATGCGGGTGGCAAGGGTGCGCTGCAGGCTGAGCTCGTCGATCTTCTGCTCGCCGGTGGCGACGACGAGGGATGCGGCGTTCAGCGGGGAGTTGCGGCTGGCGTAGACCTCAGCCTGGATCTGGGTGAACATCGCCGGCCGGGCGCGGGAGTGCGCGGGCGCGATGTCGTCGAGGACGAGCGGCTCCCCCGGCGTGGCTGCCTTGCGGATGGACGCGAGCGATCGCTGCGGGAGTTCGAGCGGGGCACTGCGCCCGGTGAGCTCGCCGATCGCCCGGGCGAGGGTCGTCTTGCCGGCGCCGGGTCGCCCGGTGATGAACACCGGGACCGGGAAGGGCGCGCGGTGCGCGAAGGCGATCGCGCGGAGGATGTCGCCGGCGTGGTCCGGGAACGCCTCGAGCAGAGGCGCGACGCCGGTGCCCCACGCTGCGCGTGCCTGCGCGGTGGAGACCGGTTCGACGTCGACGGCGGGTGAGAGCATCGGCAGACCTCCCGGTCAGATCCCCGGCCGCGTGTCGACGTCGACGCCGGCGCGGGGTTCACCGTCCATAGTGCGCCGTGCCCGGATAATCGCGGCGATCTCCTCATCGTCGGGCGCGGTCGAGGTCATGGTCCCCATTCTCGCACCACGAGCGGGAGCGTGCAGGATACCCGCTCTAATGTCGGGAGCGATTCACATACTCTGGATCGGTCATATATTCGATAGACGATCCGGGAGGCCATCATGCTCGCGCTGTCGCCTCGCCCCGCTCGCCCGGCGGCAGTTGTGCTACGGCGAGGGCCTTCGCCCCCTGGTCGATCGCCAGTGCGAGCGCTGCCACCACAAGGGTGACGCCGAGCGCCCGCCTGCGTCCTGTGGATGACCCGCTCGACTCTTCCACCGCAGCGGCGCGCGCGGTCATGCGCTCATCTTCCTCGTCCTGGCGGCGCGGAGACCGTTGAGGATGACGACGACCTCGGCGATCTCGTGCACCAGCACCACCGCGGCCAGCCCCAGCACGCCGAACAGTGCCAGCGGTAGCAGGGCGGTGATGATCAGCAGGGACAGGATGATGTTCTGGTTGATGATGTGCCTGCCGCGGCGGGCGTGGTCGAACGCGCGCGGCAGC
>NZ_LSJW01000281.1:0-2163 GCF_001557335.1 Microbacterium sp. CCH5-D1 | reverse complement strand
GTGTCAGACTGGCTCGGATGTCCTTCATGCTACCGTCCGCGGCGCCCAGCGCCCGGAGTGTCGTCGGGGTGGCGGGCGACCTGTTCGCCGCCCTCCGAGGCGAATCCGAGGTTCTGCCGCGCGCGGACTCGGTCGTGCTCGTGGTGATCGATGGGCTCGGGGCGATCAGCCTGCGTGGCCATGCCGGACACGCGCGCTCCCTGACCGCGGGGATGGCGAAGAAGGACGTCGCCCACTCGGTGTTCCCCTCCACCACGGCGGCGGCGCTCACGAGCATCGTCACGGGTGTATGGCCGGGGGAGCACGGGCTCGTCGGTTACCGCGTGCTCGATCCCGACCGCGATGTGCTCGTCAACCAGCTCAGCGGCTGGGAGACCGACGGGATCGATCCGCTCACCTGGCAGTCGGCCCCGACGATCTTCGAGCGAGCGGCCCGCGACGGACACGAGAGTTTCGCCGTCGGGTTCGCCGGGTACGCGCACAGCGGCTTCACCAGAGCCACTCTGCGCGGTGCCGAGTTCGTTCCCGCGACGACCGCGGCCTCGCGGGTCGAAGCCGCATATGAGCTCGCTCGCGAGCACCCGGGGTCGCTCGTCTACTGTTACCTGCCGGAGGTCGACAAGGCAGGTCACAAGCACGGCATCGCCTCCCCGGAGTGGGTCGCCGCGCTGGAGGACGTCGACGCGGCGCTGTCTGCACGTGTCCCGGCGGGCGTGGGCGTCTTGGTCACCTCGGATCACGGGATGGTCGATGTGGCGCCGAACCGTCAGGTCGTCCTGGCGGAGGAGCACGTCGCGGGGATTCGCCACATCGGCGGCGAACCGCGCATGCTGCACGCGTACCTGGAGCCCGACGCGGACCGCGCGGCGGTGACGTCGAGATGGCGCGCCGACCTGGAGGGGGTGGCCGACGTGCTCACCCGCGAGGAGGCGATACGTCACGGCCTCTTCGGACCGAAGGTCACAGATGCCGCCGCATCGCGCGTCGGCGACCTGCTCGCGATCGCTCGCGGTGCCTGGGCTCTCTACGACGGTACGGCGGCCGACCAGCGCAGTCGCGGGATGGTGGGCCAGCACGGCGCGCTCACACCGGAGGAGAGACAGGTGCCGGTGATCCGGCTCGGCGCGTTCGAACGCTGACGCAGACCCTCATCCCCGCCGCGGGTGGGGCTCAGACGAGTCGCGTCTCACTCATCGGTGCGTGCGCCGAAGACGATCTCGTCCCACGACGGCATCGCGTTCCGGCGACGGCGGCGTCCCGTGGAGTCGCCGGCGTCCGAGCTGCTGTTCTGCGGCGCGGGCTGCGGGGGCTCCGGTTCTTCATCCGGCTGCTCCAGGGCCTCGAACAGTGCGATCGGACTCTGGTCCGATCGATCCGTGTCCTCCACATCGTCGAGCAGCGGCGCGGTCTCCCGCTGTCCGCGGCGTCGGCGTAGAGCCTCGAGGAGGTCCGCCGTCTCCGGACTCGTGGTCTGCGCGGCGGGAGCGCGCTTGATCGCCGCGTCCTGCGCTGCCGCGTCGGAGCGGGCCGGGAGCGAGGGGTCTTCCACGTCCGCTTCGGGTGCGGGTACCAGCCGCGGTCCGAACGCGCCGGAGTCGAAGCGACTCTCGTCCTTGTACGGCGAGGTCCGCTCGGCATCGACCGCTCGGAGGCGGGGGATGAGACCTTCGGGGAGCGAGCCCTGCCGAGAGAGCTGTGTCGCGTCGGCGTTCAGCGGTGAGAGCGCGCTGCGGCGAGGATCGAAGCTCCAGCGGGCGTCGTGATCGACGTCGTTGGCGGTGAACTCGAGCTTGATGGTCCAACCGGAGTCCTCCTTCCAGCTCGCCCAGCGCTCGGAGGTGGCTTCGATCTCGGCGAGCTTGGCGCGGACGGCCACACCGAAGGTCGGCTGCGCGTCGGGCTCGACCTCGCTGCCGATCAGGACGGGCACGGCGAGGGCCTGTCCGATCACGTGCTCGCGCTCGGCGAGGACGGGTCCTTCGAATCGGGCCACGTCGTCGACGCTGATGCCGAGCAGCTCCGCGACCTCGGGTGCGGTGAGCCCCGCGCGGATCTGGGCCTGGATGTCGCGCGGGCTCGCAGCGAGCTTCTGGGCCGTCGGCTCGCTCTGACGGGTGGCGCGGCGGATCTCGCGCTGCAGCATGTCGTCGATGGGCAGCGCGA
>NZ_LSJW01000280.1:0-10098 GCF_001557335.1 Microbacterium sp. CCH5-D1 | reverse complement strand
CCTCACCCCTCGCCCCTCACCCCTCACCCGCGTCGAGACCCATCGTCGACGCCGAGACCCACGCCCGCAAGCGACTGCAGGAGTGGGTCTCGGCGAGTGCAATGGGTCTCGACGGGGGTGCCGGGGGTATGACGCGACTCAGGCGAACAGACGCTGCAGGCGCTGGACGCCCTCGAGCAGCTGCTCGTCGCCCAGTGCGTACGACATGCGGATGTAACCGGAGGGGCCGAAGGCCTCACCGGGCACGACGGCCACCTCGGCCTGGTCGAGGATGAGGTCGGCGAGCTCGAGCGAGGTGGTCGGCGTCACACCGCCCCAGGTGCGACCGAGCAGACCCTGCACGTCGGGGTACACGTAGAACGCGCCCAGCGGGTTCGGCACCACGAGGCCGTCGATCTTCGACAGCTCGGAGACGATGACCTGGCGGCGGCGGTCGAAGGCCTGTCGCATCTGCTCGGCCTCGTCCTGCGGACCGGTGAGGGCGGCGATCGCAGCCTTCTGGGCGACGTTGTTCACGTTGCTGGTGAGGTGCGACTGCAGGTTGCCCGCGACCTTGATGGCATCGGCCGGACCGACCATCCAGCCCACGCGCCAGCCGGTCATGGCGTAGGTCTTCGCGACGCCGTTGACCAGGATCGTCTGGCCGGCGACCTCGGGGACGGCTTCGACGATCGAGGTGGCCTTGACGCCCTCGTAGGTGAGGTTCTGGTAGATCTCGTCGCTGATGATCCAGATGCCGTGCTCGAGCGCCCACTCGCCGATGGCTCTGGTCTCCTCGGCGGTGTAGACGGAGCCGGTGGGGTTCGACGGTGAGACGAACACGAGTGCGGTGGTGCGGGCGGTACGAGCGGCCTCGAGCTGCTCGACCGTGACCTTGTACTCCTGGTCGGCGCCGGCGAAGACCTCGACGGGGGTGCCGTCGGCGAGGCGGATCGCCTCGGGGTACGTGGTCCAGTACGGCGCGGGCAGCAGCACCTCGTCGCCCGGGTTCACCACGGCCTGGAAGGCCTGGTAGACCGACTGCTTGCCGCCGTTGGTGACGATGACCTGGCTCGGCGACACCTCGAGGCCCGAGTCGCGGAGGGTCTTCGCCGCGATCGCCTCGCGCAACGCCGGGAGGCCGGGAGCGGGCGTGTACCGGTAGCTGGCCGGGTCGGCCAGAGCTTCGGCCGCCGCATCGACGATGAACTGCGGCGTCGCGAAGTCGGGCTCGCCGGCAGCGTATGAGATGACGTCCTTGCCTTCGGCCTTGAGGGCCTTGGCCTTGGCGTCGACCTTGAGGGTCGCGGACTCGGCGATGGCGGACAGCTTGCGAGAGAGAGGAGCGCGTTCGGTCACGATTACGAGCGTACTCGGGTCGGTGCGGCAGGAGAGGTGTGGGATGCCGCCAAGATCCGGAGTTCTTTCGGGTTCGGAAGGTCAGTCGGTCGTGAGTCCGTGGGCCTGCGCGACGGCCGGGAGCGTGATGCGTCCGCCCTGCACGTTCAGCCCCTTCGCGAGCGCCGCGTCCTCAGCCGCCGCACGCTCCCAGCCCTTGCCTGCGATCGCCGAGACGTAGGGGAGGGTCGCGTTGGTCAGCGCACGGGTCGCCGTCTCCGGCACCGCGCCCGGCATGTTCGCGACGCAGTAGTAGATCGAGTCGTGCACGGCGAACGTGGGGTCGTCGTGGGTGGTCGGGCGCGACCCCTCGAAGCATCCGCCCTGGTCGATCGCGATGTCGACGAGCACCGAGCCCGGCTTCATCGCGGCGACCATGTCGTCGGTCACCAGCTTGGGAGCGGCGGCACCCGGGATCAGCACGGACCCGATCACGAGGTCGGCGCTCTTCAACTCCTCGGCGATGTCGTAGCGGCTCGATGCGCGGGTCTCGAGAGCGCCGCCGTAGCGGTGCTCGAGCTCACGCAGGCGCGGCAGGGAGACGTCGATCACGGTGACCTTCGAGCCGAGTCCGAGTGCGTTCGCCGCGGCGTGCTCGCCCGCGACGCCGCCACCGATGACGACGGTCTTGGCACGCGGCGTGCCGGCGATGCCACCGAGCAGCGTTCCGCGTCCGCCCTGCGACCGCAGCAGTGAGTACGAGCCCATGGTGACGGAGAGGCGTCCCGCGATCTCGCTCATCGGCACCAGAAGGGGCAGGCTGCGGTCGGGAAGCTGCACGGTCTCATAGGCCACGGCTGTGGTTCCCGCGTCGACGAGGGCGGTCGTCAGAGCGCGGTCGGCGGCGAGGTGAAGGTAGGTGAAGAGGGTGAGGTCATCGCGCAGGAAGCCGTACTCCTGAGTGATCGGCTCCTTCACCTTGATGACCAGATCGGCCTCGCCCCACGCGTCGGCTGCGGTCGCCACGATGTCGGCGCCGGCCGCGCGGTAGTCGTCGTCGGTGATGCGCGAGCCGAGCCCTGCGCCGGACTGCACGAGCACCTGGTGGCCCTCGCGCACCAGGCGGTCGGCGCCGGCGGGGGTGAGGGAGACGCGGTTCTCGTTGTTCTTGACCTCGGTGGGGACGCCGATCTTCATTGATCCTCCAGGGTTCGATGCGGTGCGGCACTCAGGATCGCAGAAACATCGACGGAACAACAGAATCCGTGAAGATGATTCGCTCTGCACACGGATCCTGAATAATGCTTCGTATGGAGACGACATCGGAGGCCCCGGAGCCGAATACCGTTCGGGCGCCGGCGCTCGATGCGGTCGACGCGAAGATCGTGCAGCTGCTCACGGCGGACGGCCGCATGACCAACGCCGAACTCGCCGGACGACTCGGCGTCGCCCCTTCGACGGCGCACACCCGCCTGCGCGCCCTGGTGGACCGCGGTGTGATCACGGGGTTCCACGCGAGTGTGGACGAGCGGATGCTGGGTGCCGGGCTGCAGGCCGTGATCGGCGTGACCCTGCGGCCGAGCGGACGGAGGGAGAGCATCGTCGAGTTCGCGGATCGTGTGCGCGTGCTGCCCCAGGTCATCCAGGTGTTCTTCCTGGGTGGAGACGACGACTTCCTCTTGCACATCGCCGTCGCGGACTCATCCGAGATGCGCGAGTTCGTGCTGGAGCACCTCTCGGCGCAGAGCAGCGTCGCCTCCACCCGCACGAGCATCGTGTTCGACTATCACCGCAACTCGGTGGCCGCGTCCTTCCGCTGAGGTGCCGGAGCGTTCTCGTCAGGCGCCGTAGGAGGCGGGCAGGGCGCAGTAGTCCGCGAACCGTCGCTTCGGATGTGCCGGGTCGGAGACGTCGACGATCGAGCCGGCCACGGTGTGCGGCGGCTCGTCGCCCGCCAACTGCCACAGGGCGTAGTTCCACATCCCCCTGGTGCGCTCGCCGATCAGGGCGGCTGGGCCGGAGACGAGCAGGATGTCGTCGCTCTTCGGTCCCTCCCGGAACGCGGTGACCACGCTGCGGAGCTCGGTCTCGTCGCCCTCTGCGGAGTGTTCGCGCACGACCTGCTGCTCCGCCGCCGTCAGAGCGGTGGCGAGTTCGTCGGCTGCCTGTCGCGAGCGCTCGGCATCCGCCCCGGCCACCGCGAGCAGCCGCCGCCCACGCGGATAGAAGTGCAGGAACTCGGTGGCGATGTCCGCCCAGACGTCGGTCATGCCTCCAGGCTACGCCCGCGTGGCCGCCTCGGCTCCGGACGCGGGAGAGTCCCCGGCCGCAGCTGCCTGCCGCCCGGGACTCGTCCACTCGTGCTCAGTCCTCGTCGATCAGGTATCGGCTGTAGGCGCCCAGCGTGAGGAAGGTGGGGAACTCCTCCTGCAGGGCGACCTCGCGGAAGATCTCCGCTGCGTCGTCGTAGCGGTCGCTGCGGCTGCGGGTCGCCTGTGCGAGCACCTGGTCGATCAGCCCCTCGATGTACTCCGCCGTGATGGGGGTGCCGTCCTGCGTGGCGCGGTCCTGGTGGATCCACTGCCACACCTGTGAGCGGCTGATCTCCGCGGTCGCGGCATCCTCCATGAGGTTGTCGATCGCCACAGCGCCGAGCCCGCGCAGCCAGGCCTCCAGGTAGCGGATGGCGACCGACACGTTGTCCCGCACACCCTGGGCGGTGATCGGGCGGCCGATGTGCAGGTCGAGCAGGTCGCGCGCCTCCACGTGCACGTCGTCGCGCTGGCGGTCGACCTGGTTCGGGCGGTCGCCCAGCACGGCGTCGAACTCGGCCTGCGCCGTGGGGATCAGGTCGGGGTGCGCCACCCACGTGCCGTCGAAGCCGTCTCCGGCCTCGCGCTTCTTGTCGGCAGACACCTTCTCGACCGCACGCGCCGTCACCTCGGGGTCGCGGCGGTTCGGGATGAACGCACTCATGCCGCCGATCGCGAAGGCTCCGCGCTTGTGGCACGTCTGCACGAGCAGGTCGGTGTAGGCCCGCATGAACGGCACCGTCATCGTGACCTCGCTGCGGTCGGGGAGCACGAAGCGCGCCCCACGGCCACGGTAGTTCTTGATGATCGAGAAGATGTAGTCCCAGCGCCCGGCGTTCAGGCCCGCGCAGTGGTCGCGCAGCTCGTACAGGATCTCGTCCATCTCGAACGCGGCGGGCAGCGTCTCGATCAGCACGGTGGCGCGGATGGTGCCGTGCGGGATGCCGATGTACTCCTCGCTGAACGAGAAGACGTCGTCCCACAGCTTCGCCTCCTCGCTCGACTCCAGCTTCGCGATGTAGAAGTACGGGCCTCGCCCGGCCTCGATCAGCGCCTGTGCGTTGTGCAGGAAGTAGAGACCGAAGTCGACCAGCGACCCGGATGCCGAGGTGCGACGGCCGGCCCGGTCGATGAAGGCGACGTGCTTCTCGGGCAGGTGCCAGCCGCGGGGGCGCATCACGATCGTGGGCGTGCGCTCCGCGGTGACGCGGTACTCCTTGCCGGGGCCGGATTCGGAGGCGGGGGCGGTGAAGGAGAGTTCTCCTCGGATCGCGTCCTTGAGGGAGAGCTGACCCTCGATGACGTTCTTCCAGGTGGGACTCGTGGCGTCCTCCTGGTCGGCGAGCCAGACGCGGGCGCCGGAGTTGAGCGCGTTGATGGTCATCTTCGGGTCGGTGGGTCCGGTGATCTCCACGCGGCGGTCCTCGAGGCCGGGCCCGGCACCGGCGACCCGCCAGTCCCGGTCCTCGCGGATGTGGGCCGTGTCGTCGCGGAACTTCGGGTCGTGCCCGTTGCCGATCTCGAAGCGTCGGCGCATCCGGTCGGCGAGCCTGTCGTGACGGCGGGACGCGAACCGATGGTGCAGCTCGGTGAGGAAGGCGATCGCCTCAGGCGTGAGGATCTCCTCGTAGCGGTCGCGGATGGGGCCGGTGACCTCGATCGCCGGACCCTGCTGGTTCGTCTGGATCGGTGCCGTGGTGGTCGGAGTGGTCATGATGAGTCCTTGTACGTCGGTGTCCTCATCCGCCGAGACCCACGGTGGTCGCCGAGACCCAACGCTGCAGACGATCGCGGCGGTGGGTCTCGACGGCGGGGATGGGTGTCGGCGAGACGGGAACGAAGTGGGGATCAGTGGAACTGCGCGGCTTCGGTGGAGCCGGCGAGGGCGAGGGTCGCGCTGTCGGGGTTGAGCGCGGTGGAGATGACGTCGAAGTAGCCGGTGCCCGCCTCGCGCTGGTGCTTGGTGGCGGTGTAGCCGTCCGCCTCTGCGGCGAACTCGGTCTCCTGCAGCTCGACGTAGGCGCTCATGGCGCGATCCGCGTAGCCGCGGGCGAGGTCGAACATCGAGTAGTTCAGGGCATGGAAGCCCGCCAGCGTGATGAACTGGAACTTGTAGCCCAGGTCAGCCAGCTCCTGCTGGAACGTCGCGATCTCGGCGTCCGACAGGTGCTTCTTCCAGTTGAAGCTCGGCGAGCAGTTGTAAGCCAGGAGCTTGCCGGGGAACTGTGCATGGATCGCCGCGGCGAACGAGCGGGCGAGCTCGATGTCGGGCTCTCCCGTCTCGACCCACAACAGGTCGGCGTAGGGGGCGAAGGCGAGGCCGCGGCTGATGACAGACTCCAGACCGGGGCGGATCCGGTAGAACCCCTCGGTGGTGCGCTCGCCGGTGGTGAACTGCTGGTCGCGCTCGTCGACGTCGCTGGTGAGCAGGTCGGCGGCGAGGGCATCGGTGCGGGCGATGATGACGGTCGGGACGCCGGCGACGTCAGCGGCGAGACGGGCCGCGTTCAGGGTGCGGATGTGCTGCTGAGTGGGCACGAGCACCTTGCCACCGAGGTGGCCGCACTTCTTCTCGCTCGCCAGCTGATCCTCCCAGTGGATGCCGGCGGCACCGGACTGGATGAGCGACTGCGCGAGTTCGTAAGCGTTCAGCGGTCCGCCGAAGCCGGCCTCGGCGTCGGCGACGATCGGGGCCAGCCAATCCTGCGTGGTCTCACCCTCGGCGTGCTCCAGCTGATCCTGGCGGATGAGCGCGTTGTTGATGCGACGCACGACCGCCGGCACCGAGTTCGCGGGGTACAGCGACTGGTCGGGGTAGGTCTGACCGGCGAGGTTGCCGTCAGCGGCGACCTGCCAGCCGGAGAGGTAGATGGCCTTGAGACCGGCCCGCACCTGCTGCACGGCCTGGCCTCCGGTGTAGGCGCCGAGCGCCCGGACGTAGTCCTCGGTGTGCAGGAGGTTCCAGAGGTTGTCGGCCCCCCGGTGAGCGAGAGTGGCCTCTTCGCGAACCGATCCACGGATGCGGATCACATCCTCGGCCGTGTAGGTGCGCTCGACACCGTCCCACCGGGGATCGGTATCCCAGATCTCCTGGAGCTCGGCTGCCGTCTGAACCTGGTCGCCGGCTCGCAGACCGGCGGGGCGGGGCGTCGGGGTGTTGGCGGTGTTCGTCATGGTGTCTCCTCGGTGGATCCGGCTGCGGTGCCGGAGTGGCGTGGTTCCACTGTGAGTGAAGTTCACGAGCTTGGCCGACCGATTCCGGGGAGAAGATCGGTCGAAATTCTGTTTCTGTGACAGAATCGCCCGCATGAGCACCATCGACCCTGCAGAAGAGACCGACGCCCTCACGATCGGCCGCCGCATCCGCCAGCTCCGTACGGCGAAGGGGATGACCCTCGACGACCTCGCCTCCGCCGTCGACCGGGCGCCGAGTCAGATGTCGATGATCGAGACCGGCAAGCGCGAACCCAAGCTCACGCAGCTGCAGGCGATCGCCCGGGCTCTCGGGGTCACGATCGACGCGCTGCTGGAAGGCGAGCCGCTCGACGAACGCAGCGCGGTCGAGATCGCGCTGGAGCGGGCGATGAAGGGCCAGACGTTCCAGGCCCTGGGCATCGAGCCGTTCCGCATCGCGAAGAGCCTGCCGACGGATGCGCTGAAGGCGCTGCTCGCTCTGCACGGCGAGATCGACAGGCTCAAGGACGAGCGGGCCGCGACGCCCGAAGAAGCTCGCCGGGCGAACGTCGAGCTTCGGCACCTGATGCGGCGGCAGGACAACCACTTCGCCGACCTCGAGACGAAGGCCGCCGAGATCCTCGCCGCGGTCGGTCACCCCGGCGGCCCGCTGACGCAGCGCACCGCATCCGAGATCGCGGCCTACCTGGGCTTCACCCTGCACTACGCCCCCGACCTGCCGCAGACCACTCGCAGCGTCGCCGACCTCGCCAACGGCAGGCTCTACCTCTCCAGCAGTGTGCCAGCGAAGGGCGATGCCCGCACCGCGGTGCTGCAGGCGCTGTCGAGTCGCATCCTCGGGCACTCCGAACCACGCAGCTACGCCGAGTTCCTGCGTCAGCGCGTCGAGACGAACTACCTCACCGGCGCCCTGCTCATCCCGGAGGCGCACGTCGTCCCCGCCTTGAAGGACGCCAAGCAGCGGAGGGCGATCTCGATAGAAGACCTGCGCGACGGATACTCGGTGTCGTACGAGACGGCGGCGCACCGCTTCACGAACCTCGCGACCCGGCACCTCGACATCCCGGTGCACTTCCTCAAGGTGCACGAGTCGGGCACGATCACCAAGGCGTACGAGAACGACGACGTGAACTTCCCGACCGACCGGCTCGGGGCCATCGAGGGGCAGATGTGCTGCCGCCGGTGGACCTCGCGCGTGGTGTTCGACGAAGACGACCGCTTCAACCCCTACTACCAGTACACCGATACCGGCAACGGCACTTACTGGTGCACCGCGCGGGTCGAGTCGTCGAGCGAGGGGCTGCACTCGGTGAGCGTGGGCGTGCGCTTCGACGACACGAAGTGGTTCGTGGGGCGTGACACCTCGCATCGCGGCGTCTCGAAGCACTCGGTCGAGGTGTGCTGCCGTCGGGCTCCCGCCGATCTGGAGGACCGCTGGCGCGAGAACTCGTGGCCCAACGTGAAGACTCCTCGCACACTGCTGGCGACTCTGCCCACAGGAGCCTTCCCCGGCGTGGACACCACCGACGTGTACGAGTTCCTGGAGGCCCACGCACCGCGGTGAGACCCCGGTCGATACGCTCAGTCGATGAGCAGCGACGTCTTCCCCGGTCCGTTCGGCCCGATGCCCGAGGCAGGGTCCGCCACGATCATGTGGATGCCGTCGCCGTCGGATGCGCGGAGACCGGTGCGGTTCGTCGACGGCTTCGAGCTGTTCGCCGGGTTCGCCCGGAGTCAGGGCGCGGACCCGAATCTCCTGGCCGACGACCTCGCGGCGACGTGGGATTTCGTGGCCGCGCATCATGCGATCCTCGACAGCGCCGACCTGGCCGCTGCGGCGGCGCGTTTCGTGGGCAACGTCATCGCCATGGTGCATCCGACAGCGACATGGCGGATGGCGGCCGAGCCCGAGATAGGGACGAACACCCTCTCCATCCCGGTCGAGGCGCTCGTGCAGGGGATGGTGCGGCAGCCCGACCAGCGCGAAGCCTTCCTGCGGATGATCGAGTCGTGGGATCAGGACGACCTCGACGACCAGGAGGTGAGGGCGCTGTCCGCCGAGGCGCCCGAGCGCACCGCCGTGCTCCCTGCGAGCGCCTACGTCCGTCCCGCTCTCCCGCTCCTGCTCTTCCGCGACGACCGGGGCGAGGTCATCCGCTTCGGACGCCGCTGGTCCGAGGGTGCCCCGCCGGAGGAGGCCTACTCCCGGGAATCGCACCCGGAGCGCTTCGAACCGTTGCTTCTCGTGGTCGAAGCCCTCGTCGAACACCTTCGTGCCGGGTACGAAGTCGAGGTGCGGCGTGAGCGCGATGAGGGAGGTGCCGAATGCATCGTGCTCGACCCCGCGGTCGGAGCGGCGATCAGCATCGCTCCGATGCCTCCCGTCGTCCGCGTCGAAGCCGGGGCACTCTTCCATGCGATCGTCCCGTTGTGCGTGTGCGACGCCTGCGACGAGACTGCCGAAAGCGCGGCGGACGAGATGGAGCGGATCGTGCTGTCCGTCGCCTCAGGCGGGTTCCGGGAGAAGTACCCCGTCGGGCGACGCGCCTGGCTGTACACGGAGGTGCGGTCCCCCGACGGGGAGCGTCGGGAGACCGCCGCGGGTCCGGCCCCGGAGCTGACCGCGGACGAGCGGGAGCGCGTGACGTCGCTGTTGAGCGGACTCGATGGCGGCTGGTGGCCGGCCTGGCCCCTCCGCTCGACCTCGGTCTGACCTCCGGTCTCCGCTGTCCTCATGGGCGGAGGCATGGTGCGCCCGTCATGCCGTTCGTCAAAACTTAGTTTGATCTTGCTTAGTCAAGATTGACTATGTTACTTTCATCGAGCCATCAACGACGAACGGCCGAGAAGGGACCCTCATGGCTACTTCCCCTGCGGAAACCCGATTCCGCATCACTGCCACCCTGACGTGCGTTCTCGCCGCCACGCTGACGCTCGGAGCATGCTCCGCGCAGACGCCAGGCGGCGATACCGCCCCCACGAGTGCGAACGACAGCGACGCCTGCAAGCGGAATCAGGATGCCGGCACCATCACCTACATCTCCGGTTACGGCTACTCCGCCAGCGCCGGTCAGCTCGATGTGTTCCTCGCCGAGGAGCTGGGCTACTTCGACGATCTGTGCCTCGATGTCGAGATCAACGCCTCAGGGGCGAACGGGCAGCAGCTCGTGGCTTCGGGGCAGGCGCAGTTCACCGCGCTCGGCTCCGCGTCCGATGTGATGCTGGCGGCCGCCAACAGCAAGAACCTCACGGCGGTCGCCACCTACGGCACCAC
>NZ_LSJW01000279.1:0-3643 GCF_001557335.1 Microbacterium sp. CCH5-D1 | reverse complement strand
CTCTCGGAACGGTGATGTACGTGTGGGGCGGTGCCCCGTTCCTGACCGGTGCGGTCGGTGAACTTCGTGCCCGCAAACCGGGGATGATGCTGCTGATCGCCCTCGCGATCACCGTGGCGTTCCTCGCCTCCTGGGGGGCGAGCATCGGGCTGCTGCACCACGAGCTGGACTTCTGGTGGGAGCTGGCGCTGCTGATCGTGATCATGCTGCTCGGCCACTGGATCGAGATGCGCTCCCTCGCACAGACGACGTCGGCGTTGGATTCCCTCGCCGCATTGCTGCCCGACGAGGCGGAGAAGGTCGACGGAGACACCACTGTCACCGTCGCACCGGCTGATCTGCAGGTCGGAGACGTGGTGGTGGTGCGCCCCGGCGGGCGGGTCCCCGCGGATGGGCGGATCGTGCAGGGTTCGGCCAGCATGGACGAGTCGATGATCACCGGAGAGTCTCGGCCGGTGCGCCGCAGCGATGGTGACCCGGTAATCGCTGGAACCGTAGCCACCGATTCCGGGGTGCGGGTAGAGATCACCGCCATTGGTGAAGACACCGCACTCGCGGGCATCCAGAAACTGGTCACGGAGGCGCAGAGTTCATCGTCGCGGGCGCAACGACTCGCGGATAAGGCAGCGGGGTGGCTGTTCTGGTTCGCGCTCGGCGCTGCCGCGATCACCGCGATTGTGTGGACTCTCGTCGGCCAGCCCGAGGCAGCCGTGATCCGCACCATCACCGTGCTGGTCATCGCCTGCCCGCACGCGCTGGGTCTCGCGATCCCACTGGTCGTGTCGATAGCGACCGAACGCGCCGCCCGTGGAGGTGTGCTGATCAAGGATCGTCTCGCCCTGGAGAGCATGCGCACCGTCGACACGATCCTGTTCGACAAGACCGGCACGCTCACCAAGGGCACCCCCGCCGTGACCGCGATCGATCCCGTCACAGGGGCCGACGCCGATCAGCTGCTCGCGTGGGCGGCGGCCGCGGAAGCGGACTCCGAGCACCCCCTCGCCCGTGCGATCGTCAACGCAGCGAAAGAGAAGAACCTCACCGTTCCGCGATCGACCGATTTTGAATCCTCCCCCGCCGTGGGGGTGCGTGCCCGTGTCGACGGACACGTCGTGCAGGTCGGCGGCCCGTACATGCTCGAGCAAGAACACGCCGTTGAGCTGCCGGTTGCCGACGAGTGGCGCGGTGAGGGTGCGATCATCCTCCACGTGCTCGTCGACGGTCAGGTGACGGGCGCGCTGCGCCTCGCGGATGAGATCCGGTCCGAGTCACGTCACGCGGTCGATGCGCTCCACGAACGGGGCGTGCAGGTGGTCATGATCACCGGTGACGCCGATGCGGTCGCCGCGTCCGTCGCCGGCGAGCTGGGTATCGACCGGTACTTCGCCGGGGTCCGTCCGGAGGACAAAGCCTCCAAGGTGAAAGAACTGCAACACGAAGGCCGCAAGGTCGCGATGGTCGGTGACGGCGTGAACGACGCCCCCGCCCTCGCCCAGGCGGACGTGGGGATTGCGATCGGTGCCGGAACGGACGTCGCGATCGCCTCCGCAGGTGTCATCCTCGCCAGCGACGACCCCCGATCGGTGATCTCCGTGATTGAGCTGTCGCGGGCGAGTTACCGGAAGATGAAACAGAACCTCTGGTGGGCCGCCGGGTACAACCTGCTCTCCGTCCCCCTCGCGGCCGGTGTGCTCGCCCCCGTCGGATTCGTGTTGCCGATGTCCGTCGGTGCGGTGCTGATGTCACTGTCCACGATCGTTGTCGCGCTGAATGCGCAGTTGCTGCGACGGCTGAACCTCAGCCCGGACGCCGTCGTCGACAAGTAGGCGTCAGGGGCGGCGGCGACGTACCCTGGAAGAAAGGGAGGTGGGACAGTGTTGATGACGATCGCACGGCGCGTGCATGACCAGCGCACCCTCACCCGCACCCTCCTGACCGTCGTCGCCGTCGCCTTTTCCGTGATCTTCGGGCTTCTGGCGATGCACTCGATGAACACGCACACCATGCCCTCCGGGCACAGTGAGACCATCGCCGTCGCACCCGCGCATGCCGACGCTCACCCCGCGCACGCCTCAGGCGACGCCGCAGCGGTGGTCGAGGCGGGGTGCGCCACGTGTTCTGACGATCACGGCATGGCGTGGATGGCCTGCGTTCTCGCGCTCCTCATTGTCGTCGTGCTGCTCGCCCGGCCGTCCGCCTGGTGGCGAGCCGTCGCGCACTCCCTGGGAACGCCCGTGTCCCGCCTACACCTCCGGGATGCGCTGCATCCGCTGCGGCCTCCGTCTCTCACCGTTCTCTGCATCAGTCGCACGTGATGGCAGGCGCGCCCGCCTTCTGCGGGTAACGCCCTTGCCCAGCCTCTCTCGCTGGGCACCCTCATCGACTTTTGGAGAACCCATCATGAAGACCCGTTTTGCGGCGACCGCCGCACTCACCCTCGCCGCAGTGCTTGGACTCGCCGGCTGCGCCGGTAACACCTCGGGCGGCGGCGACATGCCCGGTATGAACCACGAAAGCAGCAGCTCCGCCCCGGCCTCCGCGGACGCCAATGACGCCGACATCATGTTCGCCAGCATGATGAAGGAGCACCACGCCCAGGCCATCGACATGTCCGACATGCTTCTCAGCAAGGAGGGCGTCGACGAACGTGTCGTCGCCCTTGCGGAAGAGATCAAGGCCGCGCAGGAGCCCGAGATCCAGAAGATGGACCAGTGGCTCGAAGAGTGGGGCGCTGACACTTCCGACATGGAGGGAATGGATCACGGCGGCGGCATGATGTCCGAAGAGGACATGCAGGCTCTCGAGGACGCCACCGGTGCGGACGCCAGCCGCCTGTTCCTCGAGCAGATGATCCAGCACCACGAGGGTGCCGTCGAGATGGCCCAAGAAGAGGTCGACAACGGCCAGAACAGCGACGCGGTCGCTCTGGCCGAGACGATCATCGAGGCGCAGACCACGGAGATCGCCACGATGAAAGACCTCCTCGACACACTCTGATCTACCTTCGGGGGTGCGGCGCTCGCCCGCACCCCCGAAATGGCCATCTCGCAGTAACCCACGCCACCGCGCTGGTGCCCTGTCGCGACTCTCATTCGCGTACCGCTCGCGCACCCGCGTGCATTTCTTCACGTCGGAGTCTCATGAACCGCCACTCGCCCCTACCCGCTTTCGCGATCGCTCTCGCAGCCGTCGCCCTCACCGGCTGCGCCGTGCCGCAGGCCTCCGGCACCAACGCGGTCCCCCCCGTTATCCAACACATTCACGGTGTTGCCGCTGACCCCCGCGGTGAGGACCTCTTCATAGCCACCCACGGAGGACTCTTCACCCTCACGCCCGAGGGTGCGATCACCGGCCCCATCGGAGGCCACGACTTCGACGCGATGGGCTTCACCGTCCTCGACGACGCCCTCTTCGCATCCGGTCACCCGGGCACACAGACACCCGCAGAGCTCGGCTCCCCGAACCTAGGTGTCATTCGTAGTGACGACTTCGGCGAATCGTGGTCACCGATCGCCCTCACTGGCAGTACGGACTTCCATGTCCTCACCGCCGGACCAGACGGCACTCTCTACGGGATCGCCTCCGATGGCGTCGATCTGCTCATCAGCACTGACGACGGTCTCGAATGGACCCGCGGCGCAAC
>NZ_LSJW01000278.1:0-11532 GCF_001557335.1 Microbacterium sp. CCH5-D1 | reverse complement strand
CGCTCTCCCCGACCCGCCGATCTCGACCATGACAGCGCCAGCGTCCGCGCGGCGCGCGTGACACCGACGTACGCCAGGCGGCGCTCCTCGTCGACGGCCTCGAACGTCGTCGCGTAGGAGATGGGCAGCGACCCCTCCGCCCACCCGGCCAGGTAGACGTGCGGCCACTCCAGGCCCTTGGCCGCGTGCAGAGTCGACAGGGTGACCGTGCGCATCGTCGGCTCGTGCTGATCCTTCGCCCGCGCCATCAGGGCGTCGCTGAAACTGCGCAGGTCCGAGTCGGGACCGGCTTCTTCCGCGAGCCGCAGAATCGCTCGCCGGGCCTCCCACCCGTCCCGTTGCGCTCCTCCGGCAGCGGGCGGCTGTTCCGTGAGTCCGAGCTCGCGGAGCACGCGCTCCACTCCGGCGAGGAAACCCTGCTCAGTCGGGGCGACGGCCGCAGCGCGAAGGGCGAGGATCGCCTGGCGGACCTCCGGCATCGAGAAGAACCTCGTCCCCCCGAGGACCGTGGTCGCGATGCCCTCGGCGGCGAGCGCCTGCTGCAGCACGGCGGACTGGGCATGAGCGCGATAGAGCACTGCGATCTCGTCGGGAGAGGTGCCGGCTTCGATACGGGCGGAGATGCCGGCGGCGATCCCCGCAGCCTCCTCGCCCTCGGTGTCGTACGCGGTGATCGTGGGCGCGTCCGCAGTGAACTGCTCGCGCGCGGGTACGAGTTCGAGCGCGCCGGGACGACCCCGCATCAGCGCATTCGCCGCGGTGAGGATCGGCGGCTGCGAGCGGTAGTTGGTCTCCAGTCGCACCACCGTGGCGTCGGGGTAACGGCGCTCGAACTCGAGGAGGAACCGCTGCTCGGCCCCGGCGAACGAGTAGATCGTCTGGCTGGCGTCACCCACGACGCAGATGTCGTGCCGGTCCCCGAGCCACAGCTCGAGCAGACGGTTCTGCAACGGAGACACGTCCTGGAACTCGTCGACCGTGAAGTGACGGTACTGCTCATGGACGGACGCGGCCACGCGCGGCTCGGCCTCGAGCATGCCGGCACAGGCCAGGAGCACGTCTTCGAAGTCGAGCTGACGGCGGTCGTCCTTGAGCGCCTCGTACCCGCGCATCAGCTCGACCAGCTGCGTCGCGTCGACCCCGGAGACCGGCCGACCCAGCGCGGCGTACTGGTCGATCGAGAGCATCGAGACCTTGCGCCACTCGATCTCCGAGGCGATGTCCCGCAGCGTCGCGGTGCTGGGCCGGAGGCGGATCGCATCGGCAGCCTGCCCGAGCATCCGCACCTTGTTGTCGATGATCGACGGCGCGGGCGAGCCGGCCAGAGTGGGCCAGAAGAAGTTCAGCTGCGCGAGTGCCGTCGCGTGGAAGGTGCGAGCGGCGACGCCCTCGACGCCGAGCGCGCGCAGCCGTCCGCGGAGCTCCCCCGCAGCCTTCGCCGTGAAGGTCACGGCCATCACACGCGACGGCGAGTAGGCCCCCGTGTCGACACCGTGGGCGATGCGGTGGGTGATCACCCTGGTCTTGCCTGTTCCGGCTCCCGCGAGCACGACGACGGGACCTCGCAGCACGGATGCCGCCGCCCGCTGCCGCTCATCGAGGGCATCGAGTGCGCTCACGCCTTGTCCTCGTACCAGTCGACGATCAGCGCCCGAGCGATCGATGCAGGTCCTGGAAGCCCGACCGGTCCGTCTCCGGCGAGCGCGGATCCGATCTCGGCACGTGTGAACCAGCGGACCTCGATGATCTCCTCGCCGTCGGCGCGCGCGGTCGTCTCGTCGTCGACGACGGCGCGGAAGCCGACCATGAGCGACCGCGGGAACGGCCAGGGCTGCGAGGAGACGTATCGGAGGGCGGACAGACGCACACCCGACTCCTCCTCGATCTCACGGTAGGCGGTGGATTCGAGGGACTCCCCCGCTTCCGTGAACCCCGCGAAACAGGAGAACATCCGCCCGCCCCAGTTCGCGTTGGCGCCCAGCAGCAGGCGCTGGCCGTCCCTGCTCTCGACGGCGACGATCACGGCGGGGTCGGTGCGGGGGAAGTGCTGCCGTCCGCAGACGAGACAGCGCCGGGACCAGCCCGCCTGTCGGAGCTCGGTCTCCCCTCCGCACGTGGGGCAGAACGCCGCGTCCTGAAGCCAGCCGGCAAGCGCGATCGCGCTGATGAGCAGCTCGGATTCCTGGCCGTCGATGCGACCACCCAGATCGCGCAGTCCCAGCCAGATCTCGTCCGGCGCCGTGTCGAGAGCATCGTTCTCCGGCGGGGCGGCCGCGAGGAGCAGCAGGGTGCCGTCGAGATCGCGCCCCAGAAGCGCCCAGCTCGCCTCCACGACGGCATCGGGTGCGACGCGCACGAGTGCGGAGTCGACGACTCTGACACGACCTTCACGGACCACGATGACGCGCGTCGCCGGGTCGTCGCGGAGACGGGCGAGCACATCCGGTTCTTCGCGGAGTTCGGCCGCACGGTCGAGGGACGGGCGCTGAATGGTCATCGACTCCCTCTTTCACGGGCGTGGCGGAGGCGGGACCGCCCCTGAGCCGACCTAACCTGGGGGCATGGGACGCTCTCCTTTCACTCTAGCCGCGGCAGTGACCGCCGCACTGCCCGGGGCGGAGGTCACGGGTGCCCGTGGTCTGAGCGCGGACGGCGAGGGCCGGTTCGACTCGGCCATCGCCACCCTGGCCGATGGCCGTGAGCTCGCGATCCGCGTCGCAGACGACGACGAGACGGCGCGCGAACTCGCCGCCGAGGCGATCGCGCTTCGTGCTCTCACCGACGGCGCTCGAGCGATGCTGCCGTTCCGGGTGCCGGCCTACATCGGGGAGACCCGACTCGGCGAGGGACGCGCGCTCGTCACCGAGCTGCTGCCCGGGTTCCAGATCGACGCGGCCCACGTGCCGGCGGGGCGCGGGGCTGCCCCGTCGATGGGGTCAGCGATCGCCGCGGTGCACAGCATGCCCACCTCGGTGGTCCGCGGGGCGGGACTGGCCACACGCACGGCCGAGGAAAGCCGCGCCGAGCTGGATCGCCTGATCGACACGGCCGCATCGACGGGGAGGGTTCCCGCGCGTCTCACCGTGCGATGGCGCGACGCCGTCGCCGACGACGACCTGTGGCGCTTCGAGTCCACCGTCGTGCTCGGCGGCTTGCAGTCGACGTCCTTCCTGTTCGAGGACGACCCCGAACGCGGCCCCGAAGTCATCGGGCTCCTGGGCTGGCATGGACTGTCGATCGGTGATCCTGCGGTCGATCTGTCGTGGCTCTCCGCGGCACCCGAGGCGTCCGACGATGTCCACGCCGCGTACTCCGGCGCACTCGACCGCGCACCGGACGCCGGCCTCGAAGTGCGTGCTCGTCTGCTCGCCGAGCTCGAGTTCGCACGGTGGCTCGTGCACGGCGACGCCATGCATCGACCGGATATCGTCGACGACGCGGCCGCGCTGCTCGAGGCTCTCGCCGAGGGTCTGCGTACCGATGACCTGAGCGTGATCGATGCCCGCAGCGCCGGAGTCGACTCTGCCATGGACGCACTCGACCGCGTGCCCCGAGACGCCGTGACCGAGGTCGACACGTCGATGCAGACCGACGCCTACAACCCCGAGGAGCTGTGGATCGACGTTCCGGCCGAATCGGAGGAGGGCGCGACCGACGCGACGTCCACCGATGTCGTCGAACCGCTTCGCAGCGGTGCCGACGGCCAAGGACAGGAGCGGGACGACAGCTCCCACCGCGCCGGGATGCTCGATCTCGAGACCGAGGACCTCTCCGGGGCTCGGAGCATCTTCGCCGGCAGCCACAGCACCGATGCCGCGGACAGGCACGGCGCTTCCGTGTCGCACGCGGAGACCGCGTACGACGAGGACGACTCCGAGGAGGCTCAGCGCGCCGCGCGAGCGGCACTCCAGCGCTGGAAGAGCTCCTCCTCCGAGTAGATCCGATCGCCGCGGATGATCAGGTCGTCGGCCACGTAGTACAGCGCGACATCGATCTCCTCCAGCGGTACGTCGAATCTGCGGTGGTACGCGAGACGGTAGAGCGCGAGCTGCAGCATGCGCTCCTCCCGCTCGGCGGCGGTGCGCGGGGCCTTGCCGGTCTTCCAGTCGACGATCTCGACGCGGCCGCCGCGGTCGGCGCGCCGGTACACGGCATCGAGCTTGCAGATGACGATGTGACCGCCCGCAGCCTCGTCCGAGGAGAGGCCTGCACCGAGCACGAAGTCGATCTCGATCTCGACGGCGATGGGCTGCAACGCTCCCCACTCGCTGCGCTCGAACGTCGCCTGCAGCACGGCGAGGTCGGCGGCGTCGGCGGTCGTTCCGCGCCCCTCCCCCGACGCCCTCGTCAGGTGCTCGGCCTCGATCGGCGCCTCCTCCTCATCGAGCTCCCAGAGCGCCTCATCCACACGGCTGCCGACGCCCACGAGCTCGGACCGCTGCTCCACCCAGGCGTGGAACAGCGTGCCGAGGCGGGTCTGCCGGTAGGGCCGCTCCGGCATCGGCCTGACGATCGACGAGAGGGTTCCGGAGAAGTCGGTGACGTAGTCCTTGAACCTCGAGGCCGGCACGCGCGTCGGCGCTTCCGCATCGGCACCGCGCTGTCTGGCCGCACGCTCGGCGAGCAGACGAGCGAGCTCGATCGAGGGTTCTGCCGTTCCCCGGAGCGTGGCCTCTTCGACAGCCGCTGCCGCCGCGGACACGACACCCCGCCGAGCGCCCAGCGGGTCGAGGGGCCAGCGGAGCGTGGAACCGGGGCCCTCGTACGGATTGTCGTCCGGATCGACCTGATCGATTTCCTCGAACCCCTGCGCCTCGATGGCTTCGAGCAGATAGGGACTCGGCGTGCGCGGGGACTTCTGCCCCGCCCAGTGGGAGCCGCTCAAGAGCAGATCGGTCCGCGCACGGGTGACCGCGACATACGCCAGACGTCGCTCTTCCTGCTGCTGATACGCCCGGTACGCGTCTTTGAAGCGCTTGATCGCGCCCCCCTGCGGATTCGCCTTGGTCGCGCCGCCGGAGAGCGATGCCTGCGCGAGCTTCTGACGCTTGACGGGGTCGGTCTCGTCGCCCATCGCCCCGACGGGGTCCCACTCGAAGCGGGGTAGCGCATCTCGGTCGCCGCGCAGAGCGAAGGGAACGACGCCGAACCCGAACCACCCTGAGGTGTCGGAGACACGGCTCGGAAGCTCGTCGACCACGAGTCGGACGACGGCGACGGCATCCCACTCCAGGCCCTTCGAGCCGTGGATCGTCAGCAGCTGCACGACGCCGGGTTCCGGCGGCTCCGGCCGAGGCATGAGCTCGTCCGTGCTCTCCGCCTTGTCGAGCCAGGCCAGCAGACTGCCGATGCTCCCCCGGTCGTCGGCGGCGAGGAAGGCCCTGACCTCGTCGGAGAACGCGCGCAGCTGCGTCGCGGCGATCCGGGCAGGCCCTCTGGTCTCGTTCGCCGCCAACTCGATGTCCAGCCGTAGTTCGAGCTCGATCAGGCGGATCAGCTCCGGGATCGGCTGCGAGGACGCTCGTCGCAGACGCTCCAGCATCTCGCCCGCGGCGCGCACGCGTGCCCGCCCGTCCGGGGTGATCGCTTCGAGCAGTCTGTAGTCGTCGCGCACGGCCCTGACCACGTCGACGGCGTCGATGATCGACACCGCCTCGTCGGCGCCCCGCGACCCGCGCAGCCGCGAACGGATCTCCTCAGGCAGTGGAGCCATCGCGGGGTCACGCTCCGAGAGCGTGCGCCCGAGGTCGTAGAGCGCCGCCATGTCGGCCACCCCCACGCCGAATCGCGGCCCGGTGAGCAGTCGGATGAGCGCCGATCCCGCCGTGGGGTCGTGCACCACGCGGAGCGTCGAGACGACGTCGACGACCTCCGGCGTCGCCAGCAGTCCGCCGAGACCGAGGATCCGATGCGGGATCCCCCGGGCTGCAAGCGCAGCCGCGAACGTCTGCATGTGCCGCTTCGAGCGGAACAGGATCGCGCCGGTGTGCGGCTTCGTCGCGTGTGCCGCTGCCGTGTCGCGAGCATCGTGTGCCGCTCGACGCTCGGAGAACCACTCCGCCACGGCTGCTGCCTCCTCGTCGACCGTGAAGGGGTACTCCACGGTCACGGTGCCCTCTCCCGCCCCAGGACGGGGTTCGAGCGGGGGCACGTCGAGCCCGGGCCGCTGGAGCGGCTCGAGCACCCGGTTCGCGATCCCGAGGATACGGCGGTCGTTGCGCCAGCTGGTCATGAGGCTGTAGGTATGCGCCGCGCCCGTGCTCGAGAACGTGCCGGAGAACGCGTAGAGATTGTCGGCGCTCGCCCCTCGCCAGCCGTAGATCGACTGGTGCGGGTCGCCCACGGCCATCACCGCCGAGTCACGGAAGAGCTCCGCGAGGAAGCGGGTCTGGATGACCGACGTGTCCTGATACTCGTCGAGCAGCACCACGCGATGCTGCTCGCGGAGCTCGGCGCGCACATCGGGCGCCGACTCGACGATGTCGTACGCGCCGCCGACCTGATCGGCGAAGTCGAGCACGCCGCGACGATGCTTCTCCGCGATGTAGTCGCGCACCAGGCTCGACAGCGTCGGAAGACTGAGCAGGTTCACGGCCGCCTTCTCGACATCGCCGTTGCTCCGGTAGGGCTCGAAGGCGAGGGCCTGCTCCCGGGCGATGCGCTCGGCGAGATCCAGGTCCACACGGTGGTCGAGGGCGTCTCCGGCGAGCCGCTGCACCGCATCGATGACCGTGCCGAGCGCGAAGTCGATGTTCTCCAGCTCAGGGAGATCGCTACGCAGCACGACCTCGCGCGCGAGCATCCAGGAGGCCGCCTGGCTGAGCATCGCCACGTCGGGGTCTCGCCCGATGCGTGCAGCGTGCTCGCGGACGATGCCGTCCGCGAAGGCGTTGTAGGTCGAGACCCGAGGCCGGATCATCAGGTCCTCCGCCGCCCGAGGGATCACCGGGTCCCACCCGGTCCCGCGCTGGTCGGCGAGCTCGTCGAGCACGTGTGCACGGACCACCTCGCGCTGGCGGCCGGGCGCCGCCTCCTCCACCCTGCGCAGTGATCCGTCCGCCACGATCGCCGGGAGATGGGGCAGGAGTCCACGACGACCGTACTCGTCGATGACCGCGAGCCGATGGCCGATCCGCTCCGCGAGCTCACCCGCAGCCTTGCGCGTGAAGGTGAGGCCGAGGATCTCGTCGCGGCGCACGTGCCCGTTGGCGACGAGCCACACGACGCGCCCCGACATCGTCTCGGTCTTCCCGCTGCCGGCACCCGCGACCACGAGCGCAGGTTCCGGGGGCGCCTCGATCACACGTTGTTGGGCGGGGGTCGGCGAAGGCTGGCCCAGCGCGGCGGCGATGTCGGTAGCGGAGATCGAGGCGCCGGCGCTCCACCATGCGCCGTTCTCCCCCGTCACGAGCTCACCGCCGGCACCGTGTGAATACGGCAGGGATGCACCCGACGCTGGGTGTCGGCACAGTGCGATTCGACCTGCGCTGTGAAGCTCGAAGCCGACATGCCACGCGCCGCATCCGATACGCGCATCAGGAAGGCCGAGCGCGACTCGTCGTCGAGCGTGTGCTGATGGGCGATGCGGTAGTCGCTCTTCGCGAGGGTCTTCGAGACGATCACGAGCCGCGCTCCGGCGAGTGAAGCCGGCGGCGCCCCCTCGACGAGTCCCTGCTGCACCGCGATCTGATAGGCGGCCAGCTGCGCATGCTCGAGCACGCCGGAGTCGGATTCCGGATCGTTCTTGCCCGTCTTCAGATCGACGACGACCGTCGGGCCCTCCGGACCGCCCGACATGGGCTGCCATCCGCGGCCTCGCGCCGCCGCATGCTCACCCGCGCCGGCGGGGTAGGCCTCCACCCGGTCGATGTAGCCGTGGATGATCGCCTGATTCGCCCTGCTCTCCCCCACCGCATGCACGGTCGGCACGACATCCTCGTCCTCGCCGCTCGCCCCCGCCACGTCGACGGCGAAGCGGAACTCGACCTCGCTGCCGATCACCCTTCCGCCTTCCCGACGGACGTCGCCCAGGTAGGCGTGCAGCCTGTCGACGAGCAGATCGGCACGGCGTCGCTCCTTGCGTCCGATCCATTCGGTCTCGAAGTCGAGCTCCGGCCACTGCTCGGCCACGATCGCCCGCATCTGCTCCAGGTCTCCGTCGGGAACCCGCTCCATCGCCTCGTGCACGATCGTGCCTATGCCCGCCGTCGGCGGCATCACGGTGTCGCCGCCGAGTGCCGAGACGACCCAGTTGAGACCGCACTCCTCGTAGGACTCCATCTTCGAGGGCGAGACCCGCGCACCCGTGACCGCGAGGTCGCGCAGCGGCGCATCGGTGGAGACGGGCGTCACTCCGTACCATTCGGCGGGGTCCGCACCCGGGACCCCCTCGCGGGCGAGGACGGCGAGCTGCGCAGCGGCGACTCGCCGCACGGGTTCGGCGGATGTCGTGGTGAGGGCGCGTCGGTGCCGTGCGACCAGGCCTCGCAGGGTGAGCGGATGCTCCGCCGAGGCATGCCGCTCAGGCGGCTCGGGAGCGGGCAGGAAGCCGAAGAACGGACTGGGAGTCAGATCGTCGTCGTCCACCGCAGTGATCAGGAGCCGATCGCGCGCACGTGACACGGCACGGACGAACAGACGCAACTCGTCGTGGAGCGCAGCCCGTCGCCGGTCGAGGACGCCCGGCGGCTCGATCGCCATCCCCGTGCGGACGGCCTGGATCGCGTCGGGCAGACGCCACGTCTGCAGCAGTCCACCGCGAAGGCGCACATTCGGCCAGATGCCGTCCTGCACGCCGGCGACGACGACCGCATCGAACTCGGTGCCGAGCGCCGTCGCAGGGGTCAGCAGCGTGACCTTTCCCGGCCGATCGGGAGTCGACAGCGAGTCCTCGGGAACTTCGCTGTCGAGGATGTCCCGTACGAACACCTCCGGCCTCTCGTTGGGGGTGCGTTCGACGAAGCGCTTGGCCGCGTCGAACAGCGACACGAGCGCGTCGAGCGAACGCGCGGTCTCCGCCCCCGTCGGCAGCAGCGAGATCTCGCGCCAGGCGACCTGAAGTCGACGCCCGTCGACGGCTCGGGCCTGGTCCCACACCCGCCAGAGCAGGTCGTGGATCGTCTCGCCGGCATCCGCACCGCTGGCGAGAGCCTGGATGGTCTCGGCGAACCTCTCCGCAGTGCGCGACTCCGGAGCGTCGATGAGAGTGAGGTGGGCAGGATTCGCCATCGCCTGCCGCAGCATCTCCCGCGCGGGGGTGGAGCCGCCCTGCTCGAGCTCGACGTGTCGGAGCCGGGCGCGCAGGCGCCGCAGCCCGATGGCGTCCATCCCCCCGAACGGGGTGCGCAGCGCCTCCTCGAGCGCGGTCGAGGTGCGCTCTTCGACGGGCGTGAGAGCCAGACGAACGATGCCGACGATGTCGCGCACGATCCCCTCGCTGCCGAGCGGGCGCTGCACACCGGCTGCGCGCGTCGGGATCTCCCTGGCGGCGAGCTCGGTCTCGAGCGTGGTCACCTGCCGGGTGTCGTGGGCGATGACCGCCATCCGATCCCACCGGATCCCTTCGGAGAGGTGCCATTCGCGCATGACACCGGCGATGCGATCGAGCTCTTCGTAGGGAGACGGGGCGATGAACGTGGAGACTCCGGCGTCGACGTCATCGGCCGTCGCCGGCACAGGCGCCCGCCGATGCTCGACCCGCCCCGACACGCCGATCGCCTGCGTCACAGTGCGGGTGAGCGCCGTGAGCGCCGGACGTTGACGATGGGGGCCATCGAGCACGTGCACATCCCCCAGCACCCCGGCGAGCTGCGCGAACAGCTCGGGGCTGGCTCCGCGGAAGGAGCCGGAAGAGATATCCGGATCGCCGAACGCCAGCACGGCGATCCCCCGACTCCGCAGGGCCTTCACGACCGATATGCCGCCGCGGGTGAGCTCCTGAGCGTCGTCGATGAGCACCACGCGCAGCGGTGCCAACGGGCCGAGAGTCGCCGGATCGGCCGTGTGCAGGATGGCGCTCGCCTCGCTGAGCAGGTCGGCGGCATCGCGATGTGCGGATCTGAGGGCGTCGAGCACGGCTCGGTACTCCACGAGGAACTCCGCCGTCGCCGCCCACACGGCGTTGCCCGATGCACGAAGCTCCGCAGCGTCCACCCCGAGCTCGGTGCACTCGGCGAGGAAAGCGCGCAGCTCGGAGCGGAATCCCTTCGACGCCCGAACCGACGCGCTCAGGCTCTCCGGCCACGGGATGCGCATGTCCTCCGCGTCACCGGCGAGGAGCTCGGCGATGATGCGGTCCTGATCCGCGCCCGTCAACAGCGCCGGCGGCTCGGACCCCTCCTTCACCATCGCCCCCCGCACGAGCTGGAAGGCGAACGAGCCGAGCGATCTCGCGAGCGGACCCGGCGTGGCCTGCCCGATCCTGACTCCGATCCGGTCGCGCAGCGCCGTCGCCGCCTGACGGTTCGGGGTGAGGGCGAGCACCTCTTCGGGGCGCAGGGCGTCTGCATCGAGAAGGTGGACGACGCGGTCGATGAGGGTGCGGGTCTTCCCCGTTCCCGGTGCGCCGATGATGACACCGGACGCGTGCGACTCCGCGGCGATCACAGCACGCTGAGCGGAATCCGGTGTCATGACATCAACGCTATCCGGACGCGCAGACATCACCGTCCCCACCCGCCTGAGGCCGCCCGCAGCCATGGTGCCTTCCCCCTGTGCGCTCACGGCGAAACAGGCCGCGACGGCCGATCCCGGCCTGTACTCCCGGGGTAGAGTTGGCGCAGTCCCCGAACTTCAAGGAGCACGCGTGGAAATCCGCATCGGCATCATCAACACCGGCCGTGAACTGAGCTTCGACACCGGCGCAAGCGCCGAAGAGGTGCGCACCCAGGTCGCCACCGCCCTCGAGCAGAGCGCGTCGCACGTGAGCTTCGCCGACGTGAAGGGCAACTCCTACATCGTCCCGACCGCGAACCTCGCGTACATCGAGCTGGGCACCGAGGAATCCCGCCGCGTCGGCTTCGTCGCCTAACCCGACGATGTACATCCTCCTCGCACTCATCGGCGCGTGCGCTCTCGGGATCGCCGCACATTTCCTGATCGGCGGTCGTGAGCTGCGCGGTGTCGCTCTGACCCCCGCCATCGCGACCGCGGTGGCTGCGGTCCTGTACACCGCCCTGCAGTGGGCGGGCGTGGGCGAGGACAGCATCTGGCTGTGGCTCGCGAGCGTCCTCGGAGCCCCCATCGTCGCCGCACTGGCGACCGTGGCGATCACCGGGATGCGCAAGCGCGCCGACGCCCAGAAGCGAGTCGCGCTGGGAATCTGACCGCCGTCGGAATCTGACCGCCTCGAACCGACCGCGCGTGTGGCGATGTCGGGTCAGGACGCGAGTCCCATGGCGTCCATGCGCCGTGCGTGAGCGCCCATGAGCTCGGTGTACACCGGCTCGATCCGCTCCTCGTCGACGTCGAGACGCTCCGGCCGTAGCGCCGAGCGACAGACGAGGATGGTGTCGCCGACGAGACGGCGGGCCC
>NZ_LSJW01000277.1:0-943 GCF_001557335.1 Microbacterium sp. CCH5-D1 | reverse complement strand
CCGCCATGCCCGTGCTCCAAAGCCTCGCCCAAGCGCGGGATCGCTGGAGCGAGAACCAGGCCAACGCGATCTGGGATGCCGCGATCACCAAGATCGTCCTCGGCGGCGCATCCAACAGCCGTGATCTGCAAGACCTCTCCTCACTGATCGGGGAACGCGACGAGTTCACCGACAGTGTGACCTTGGGCGACCACGGCACCCGGTCCAATCAACGCTCGGTCAGACGCATCGCGATCATGCCGCCCGAGCGAATCCGCACCCTCCCGTTCGGCACCGCGGTCACGCTGCTGCGCTCGGCCCCGCCGATCATCACCGATCTGCGGGCCTGGACGAAGCGAGACGACGGCGAGCGACTGAAAGCCGATCGGATCGAGATCGAGGCGTTGCTGGAACGAGGCGCGAATGGCCCCTGAGCTGCACCTCATTCACCGACCGCTGAACCGTGGCCGCGAGCTGCGATCGGTGGTCGCAGCAACGACGGCAGAGGCGTGGAGGTGATGGCCAATGGCCCGCAGGAGCCGGAAAGCGCCGCCCGGTCAGCTCGAGTTCGACCTGTGGGGGCTGGCCGAGCAGACCGCCGACGAGCAGATCAACGAAGCAGCCGAAACCGCGACCGGACTGGAGGGATCGACACATGAACAAGTACGGAGCGCAGGCGATGGCGCACTGGAAGACCCACGCACCCCAGCGGTTCCAGAACCTCGACGACCCGACCCGGTTCTTCACCGATCTGGGCCAGGAGGCGCAGGGCCAGATCAGCGAACTGGCGCGACAGATCGAGACAACACCGGCGTCGGTGCTGGCGAAGACGGCCTCTTCGGAGCAGACTTACTTGCAGGACGTGGCACGCCGGATGACGGCGCTACGGATAGCGGAGGAGGTCGTGATGCAGCAACTCGCCTGGGTCAGCGACCCGAGCCTGCCGCTGGACGAGGCCCGCGAG
>NZ_LSJW01000276.1:0-378 GCF_001557335.1 Microbacterium sp. CCH5-D1 | reverse complement strand
CCCCTACCCGGCCGGTCACAGCGACCTGATCGCCCGGATCGCCGAGCGCGGCGCGGTGTGCGGCGCCGTCGATGCCGTAGGCGGCGCCGCTGACGATGACGATGCCGCGGCCTGCGAGGTCGGCGGCGATCTCGGCGGTGACGTGCTCGCCGTAGGTGGTGGCGGCGCGCGCTCCGATCAGGCTGATCCGGTCGGTCAGGTTGCGGGTGAGCGGGGTGAGGGTGCCGCGCGCCCAGATGACGTGCGGGGCGGCGTCGCCGAGGTCGCTGAGGCCGGGGATGGTGGCCGGGTCGATCAGGGTGATGCCGTGGCGTGCGGCGAGCGCGAGGGTCTCGTCGATGTGGCGGGGGTTGTGGCGGGGCAGCCAGCGGGCGGCGG
>NZ_LSJW01000275.1:0-16041 GCF_001557335.1 Microbacterium sp. CCH5-D1 | reverse complement strand
GACCCACTCTTGCCGCCGAGACCCACGGCTCTAGGCGCGTGCAGGCGTGGGTCTCGGCGCAGGCGATGGGTCTCGGCGTCGAGCGCGGGAAGAAACTTGGTATTTAGTGTTGCTAAGTACCGGTACTCAGTGTTACTTTGTACCGGTACCCAGCAACACTGAGTACTGAACCGACAAGGAGAGGAGGACCTGATGGGCAAGCAGATGACCGAGATGCTCAAGGGCACTCTGGAGGGCATCGTTCTGGCCCTCCTCGCCGAGCAGCCGGCATACGGGTACGAGATCACCACACGCATCCGCGACCACGGATTCACCGACATCGCCGAGGGCACGATCTACGCACTCCTCGTGCGCATCGAGCAGAAGAGCCTCGTCGACGTCGAGAAGGTCCCGAGCGAGAAGGGTCCGCCCCGCAAGGTGTACACCCTCAACGCGCAGGGCCGGCAGGAGCTCGAGGAGTTCTGGAAGACCTGGGATTTCCTCAAGACGCACATCGAACAGCTGAACAGCACGAACACCGACACCACGAACAAGGAGAACTGACATGGCCGCGAAGTGGATCGAAGCGATCACCGGATCGCTCGAAGAGAAGAAGCTGTACAAGCAGGCGCAAGCCCGCATCAACGCACTGCCCGAGCCGTACCGGGAGATGGCGAAGGCCCAGCAGCGCTACAACATGTATTACGGCGGCGTCACCGACGGCGACACCATCGTGAAGATGTTCCTCGACATCGCAGACATGTGGGAGCGCGCCGCACTCGACGGCACCCCGGTCAGCGCCATCGTCGGCGACGACCCGGTCGAGTTCGCCGAGAACTACGCCGCGGCGTACGGCGGACGCCAGTGGATCGACAAGGAGCGCGCACGCCTCATCAAGGCGTTCGACGACGCGAAGAAGAAGGAGGAATCATGACGAACCCCGCCATCTCGGTGCACGGCATCGAGAAGTCCTACAAAGATCTGCACGTGCTGCGCGGCGTCGACTTCGAGGTCGAGAAGGGCAGCATCTTCGCCCTCCTCGGCTCGAACGGCGCCGGTAAGACCACCATGGTGCGCATCCTCTCCACCCTGCTGAAGTCGGATGCCGGAACCGCGACGGTGCAGGGCGTGGATGTGGCCGCAGACCCGGTCGGAGTGCGCGAGCGCATCAGCCTCACCGGACAGTTCGCCGCGGTCGACGAGATCCTCACCGGACGCGAGAACCTCGTGCTCGTCGCGAAGCTGCGGCATCTGCCCGACGCCGGGAAGGTCGCCGACGACCTGCTCGCCACGTTCCGTCTGACGGATGCCGGCGGGCGCAAGGTCGGCACCTACTCGGGCGGCATGCGTCGCCGTCTCGACATCGCGATGAGTCTGGTCGGACACCCCGAGGTCATCTACCTCGACGAGCCGACCACCGGCCTTGACCCCGAAGCCCGCATCGAGGTGTGGGACGTGGTCAAGGAACTCGCGAACACCGGCACCACGGTGCTGCTCACCACGCAGTACCTCGACGAGGCCGAGCAGCTGGCCGACCGCATCGCGATCCTGCACGAGGGCCGCATCATCGCGAACGACACCCTCGCCGGACTCAAGCGCCTGCTTCCGGCCGCGAAGGTCGAGTACGTCGAGAAGCAGCCCACCCTCGAGGAGATCTTCCTCACCCTCATCGGCCCCTCATCCGGAAAGGAGAAGGCAGCATGACCACGCACTTCGCCGCCGACACGGCGACACTCACCGGCCGCTCCATGCGGCACATCTTCCGCAGCCCCGACACGATCATCACCACGGCAGTCACCCCGATCGCCCTGATGCTCCTGTTCGTGTACGTCTTCGGCGGCGCCCTCCAGCAGAGCACCGGCGTCGACAACTACGTGAACTACCTGCTGCCGGGCATCCTGCTCATCGCGATCGCATCGGGCATCGCCTACACGGCGTTCCGGCTGTTCACCGACATGCAGAGCGGCATCTTCGAGCGGTTCCACTCCATGCCGATCGCCCGATCGAGCGTGTTGTGGGCCCACGTGCTCACGTCCCTCACGGCGAACGCCATCACCCTGGCGATCATCTTCGGCGTCGGATTCCTCATGGGCTTCCGCACCGGGGCGAGCTTCTGGGCCTGGCTCGGAGTCATCGGCATCCTGATGCTGTTCACGCTGGCACTCACCTGGCTGGCGATCATCGCGGGCCTGAACGCCAAGACGGTCGACGGCGCGAGTGCCTTCTCGTACCCGCTGATCTTCCTGCCGTTCATCAGCTCGGCGTTCGTGCCCACCGACACCATGCCGGCACCGGTGCAGTGGTTCGCAGACAACCAGCCCGTCACCTCGATCGTCAACACCATCCAGGCGCTGTTCGCGCAGGAGCCGGTCGGGTCCGAGATCTGGGTCGCCCTCGCCTGGTGCGTCGGGATCCTCGTGGTCGCCTACGTGTTCGCGATCATCTCCTACCGGAAGAAGGTCAGCTGATCGACGCCAAGCGAGACGGGACGCTCCGACCGGGGAATTCTCCCCGGCCGGGGCGTTTCGCCGCGCTCGGCGGCACCTTCGGACCCAGGGCCTCAGACCGTGCGGAGTGCCGCCGTGGGCGACAGGCGCGCGGCGCTGATCGCGGGGTAGAGCCCGGCGATCACGCCGACCACCAGCGCCACGACCGGGCCACCGAACAGCACGACCGCAGGGATCGTCACCGCCTGCCCCTGGATCGAGGCGTAGACGACGACCCCGAGCGCGCCGACCGCGGCTCCGGCGAGGCCCCCCAGCCCGCCGAGCACGATCGCCTCCGCCACGAACTGACCCGCGATCTGCCCCGAGCGCGCGCCGAGCGCACGTCGAAGACCGATCTCGCCGCGCCGCTCCAACACCGCCACCACCATGGTGTTCGCGATGCCGATCCCTCCGACCAGCAGAGCGATCGCCGCGAGTCCGACCGCGAGGCCGGACAGCGAGTCATCCGCGGTGTCCCGCGCACCGGCGAGGTCGCCGAGCCCGTTCACCTGCACATACGGGGACGAAGGGTTCGCTGCGCGGGCGATCGCATCGCGGACCTTCTCCCCCGTCGCACCGTCGGCCATGCGCACGTAGATCGCGGCGATCCTGCCGTCGCTCTTCTTCGCCACGTGCTCGGCCGCCCACCGGTCGCCGAGGAACGCACTCGCGTCGATGGATTCGGCGAGGCCCGCTGCGTCGAGGATCCCGATCACGGTGTACCACTGCTCGCCGATCCATACCCGCACGCCCGGCTCCGTGATGCCCATGCGCGCCGCAGCCGCCGCGCCCAGCACGGTCACCGGCAGCGAGCGATCCGTCTCGTCGAACCACGAGCCCTTCGCCACGGATCCCTCCACCGACGACAGGAAGTCGGGACTCGCCGCATAGGCGGTCAGTCCGTTGCCCTGACTCTTCGGCATGAGGTCGTTGCGGTACACACCCGTGTCGTCCGGCACCTTCTCGAGCACCCCGATCCGTTCGACCCCGTCTACCCGCTCGATCATCCCGGCGGCCGTCTCCGGCAGCTCGACCGGCTTGTTGTCGGGCCCGTAGCCCGGCTGCACGACGATCATGTTCGCGCCGAGGGAGTCGAGTTCGGCCAGCAGCTGGGCCTGGTTCGAGGCGGCGATGCCCGTGATCGCGGTGAGCGCCGCGATGCCCACCGCCACGCCGAGCGCTGACAGCGCCGTGCGCATCTTGCGACTGCGGGGACCGATGAGTGCCGTGCGGATGCTGTCAGCGACACTGAGTCGCGGCATCCGCTCCCCTCTGCGTCTCATGCGGCGACCTCTTCCTTCACGCGCGAGCCGGTGTCGCTCACGATCCGGCCATCGTGGATGCCGACCTGCCGCTGCGTGCGCTCGGCGATGTGCGGATCGTGCGTGATGATCACGACGGCCGTGCCGGAATCGGCGATCGAGGTGAGCAGTTCGAGGATGCGATCGCCCGTCGTCGAGTCGAGCGCACCTGTCGGCTCATCGGCGAACAGCACCGACGGAGCGCCGACGATCGCCCTGGCTATCGCCACGCGCTGCTGCTCACCGCCGGACAGCTGACCGGGTCTGTGCTTCATGCGCGCGCCGAGGCCCACCCGCTCCAGCGCTGCGGCCGCCCGGGTGGAACGCTCCGCCGACGGCACGCCGGAGTAGAGCAGACCGAGCGCGACGTTGTCGAGCGCGCTCAGTGCGGGCAGGAGGAAGAACTGCTGGAACACGAAGCCGATGCGGCGAGCGCGCAGCACGGCACGCTCGCGTTCGGGCAGAGCCGCGGCGTCGGTCCCATCGATCAGCACGGTGCCGCTCGTGGGGTCGTCGAGGGTGCCCATGATCGAGAGCATCGTGCTCTTGCCCGATCCCGAGGCTCCGACCACGGCCACCAGCTCACCGCTCTCGATCGCGAGGCTCATGCCATGCAGCACGCGCAGCGGCGGGTTGCCCGGGTACTCCTTGATCACGTCGACGAGCTCGACCACCGTGTCCGGGCTCATTGCGCCACCACCACGGCATCGCCGGCGGCGAGTTCTCCGCCCGTGACCTGCACCTTGGTGTCGGCGATCAGTCCGACCTCCACGGCGACGCGTTCGACCTTTCCGCCCTTGCGCAGCACGTCGACCGCGTAGCCGCCGTCGGTCGTCGCCACCAGGGCTGTGACCGGCACGACCAGAGCATCCTTCACCTCCGACGTCGCGAACACGACCTTGACCGCGCGCAGCCCGATGCCCTCGGCGACGGCCGGGTCGTCGAACTCGACGTCTGCGGTGGGCGGAGTGGTCTCGCCCTCCTTCTCGGTCGGCTGCCCGCCGGGGTCGACGGCGGTCACGGTCGCCGGCGCCTCCGTCCCGTCCGGCAGGATCACGGTCACCTTCGTGGCGGGCAGGATCTCGCGCGCCTGTGCATCCGTCAGCTTGGCGACCACGCGCAGCGTCGTGCTCGTGTAACTGAGCGGACTCGACCCCGCCGGGTCTCCCAGCTTCGCCGTGACCGACTCCACCCGCACGGATGCGGCGCTGATCGCGACGATGTCACCCAGCTTCACGATGCCGTCCTGCGGCACCCCGAGCGACTTCTGCCAGGCCTTGACGTTGGTCTCGGTGACCGCGGTGAACTCGTCGTCGATCGTCATGTTCTTGCCGAATCCGAGATCGGCGAGAGCCTGTTCCAGCTGCCTGACATCCGGCCCCTTCTCCGCGCCGAGGCCCAGGTCGCGCCAGAACGGACGGTCCCCCCGCATCGCGATCACCGGCTTCCCGTCCACTTCGTAGATCGCCTGCCCGACACCGATCTGCTCCCCCGCCGCCGGCAGGCGGGTGATCGTGCCGGCACGGCCCGGCAGGGCGACCGACGCCCCGTAGCTCAGGGTTCCGTTGAGGCGCAGATCGGAGGTGAGCGTGGTGAGCTCCGCCTCGACCGTCACCGGCGCCTTCTCCTCATCCGGTGACTCGGCCACCGAGCTCCAGGGCTGCAGCACGGCCACGGTCACGGCGGCCGCCACGAGCAGCACTCCGACCGGGACGAGCACCTTGGTCAGCCGGCGGCTCATTCGTCGTCCTTCGACGGAAGGACGGTGGCGGCGGAGACCATGCCCTCGAAGTACTCGCTCATCACCGCGAACCAGTCGAAGTCGACGGCTTCGATGCTCTCCTGTGTGAACATCGGGGGCATGTCGCCCGTGGTGTCCGCGCAGGCTTCGAGAAGCGTGCGCGCCTCGTCTTCACTGATCCCCTTCGGCAGGGTGAGCATGCCGTCAGCATCGGGGTCGGCGAAGTCGGCGAAGCCGTTCTTTCTGGCGCAGGAGGCGAAGGCGAGACCGGACTCGATGATCTCCTCCGGCGAGATCATCTGCGTCTGCGCTCCGGAGTCCGAGATGTCGGGCTTCGGCTGCGTGAACTCGGGGACCTTCTCTTCACAGGTGTCCCACGCGGCGCGCTGCCCGCCCTCCTCCGGGTAGCCCGATGCCGCAGTCGATGCGAGCCACGTACCGTCGTCGTCCGAGAAGACCATCGTCATGGCGAGGTCCTCGTCGTCGCCCGAGCCCGCTTCGACCGACATCATGCCGCCCGTCGAGGTGCCGCTCGCGGGACCGTCGGGCATCAGCATCCCCACCTGTCCCCCCTCGACGATCTTCGCGGTCTGCCCCTCCTCGGTGAGGCAGGTCACGAACCGGGCGGCCGCCGCATCGTTGGCCCCGTCCTTCGCCTTGTCGTCTCCCGATGGTGCGCTGCACGCGGCGAGCGTGAAGAGTGCGAAGACAGCGGGGATCGCCGCCCACGATCGGACTGCTCTCGAATCGAACATGAGGTTCCCTTTCTCGCGGTCGCAGCTCATCCGCGACGTGCAGTCAGTTCTACGGAGGCGGTGGTTTGCTGTCGGTATGACGGCGCCTAACCGGAAACTAACCGCGGCACACGCACCCTCGGATGACGGAGGTGCCATGCGACTGCTGCTGGTGGAAGACGAGGCCGACCTGGCCGACACGCTCGCCGCCGGCCTGCGCCGCGAGGGCTACCTGGTGGAGGTCGCCCGCGACGGAGCCGCAGCCCTGACCTCCGCGGCCTCGAACGACGTCGACGTGATCGTGCTCGACCGCGACCTGCCGGTGCTGAGCGGCGACGCGGTGTGCCGCACTCTGGTCGCGCAGGAGTATCCGGCACGCATCCTGATGCTCACGGCCGCAGGGACCCTGAACGACCGTGTCGAGGGCCTCGACCTCGGCGCCGACGACTACCTCGCCAAGCCGTTCGCGTACGTGGAGCTGCTGGCCCGCCTCCGCGCCCTCGGCCGTCGTGGCGGATCTGCGCGGACGAGTGCCGTGCAGGAGTTCGCCGGAGTGCGCCTCGACAGCGCTCGACGCATCGTGGAGCGCGACGGCAGCCCGATCCGGCTGACGCTCAAGGAATTCGGGGTGCTCGAGACGCTTCTCGCCGCGGAGGGCGGCTACGTCAGCGCGGACGACCTCCTCGACGAGGTGTGGGACGAACCGCAGGAGCGCACACGCGGTGTGGTCAAGATCGTGGTGCACACGCTCCGACGCAAACTCGGCTCGCCCGAGGTGATCCACTCCGCGGCAGGACACGGCTATCGAGTGGGGACGACCGCATGAGACGTATGAGCTTTCGCACCCGACTGGTGATCATCATCACCGCGGTCTTCATCGCGGCCGGTGCCGCCCTGCTCACCGTGCAGTACCTCGTGGTGCAACAGCTGTTCTCCACGGCCATCACCACCACCGAGGCCAGTTGCCTCCCGATGGCGGCGGTCCTGCAGGTCGGCGAGGGGTCGAGCGCGACCGATGGACCCGACGTCAGCGAGGTGACTCCGCTCCCCGACAGCAGCAGCGTCCTCTGGGGCCAGGCCAGCACCGGCTGCGGGTACTACGTCGGATCCATCGACGCGCAGCTCGCGGTGCCGTCCCAGACCCTGACCTTCGACGCCGTGGAAGGCGCGGTGCTGCAGCAGTCGAGCTTCCTCGCCGACGAGGTGGGCAACGGGCTGCTGCTGTGGTCGGTGGTCGTGCTCGTGGCCTTCACCGGGGTGGCCGCCGCGATCGCGTTCTGGCTCGCGCGCCGCTCGCTGGACCGCATCGGAGAGGTCACGGCCGCCGCGCGCGACATCTCCGAACGCGACCTCGGCCGACGCCTCGCTCTGCCGGGGCCCGACGACGAGATCAAGGAGCTGGGCGACACGATCGACGGGATGCTCGACCGGCTGCAGTCGGCGTTCACCGCCCAGGACCGCTTCGTGGCGAACGCCTCGCACGAACTGCGCACCCCGCTGACGACGACGCGCACTGCGTTGGAGATCCCCCTCGAACAGGGAGCGGTGCCGGCGGACCTGCAGGCCAACATGCAGCGGGCACTGCGGGCGACCGAGCAGAGTGAGCGGCTCATCACGGCGCTGCTCGCCCTCGCGCGTGCCCGCACCGGCCTGGAAGAGGTCGAACCCGTCGAGCTGCGCACGCTCATCGAAGACCAGGTCGGCGACCTCGACGCCCAGGAGATCGAGGTGCACACGAACCTGCGCGACCTCACGGTCGAGGGCGATGCGGTGCTGCTGGCCAGGGCCGTGCGCAACCTGCTCGAGAACGGCATCCGCCACAACGTGCCCGGCGGTGAGCTGTGGGTGCGCTCCCGACGGGAACGCGGACGAGCCGTCATCGAGATCGAGAACACCGGGGCGCAGATCACTCCTGCCACCGTGCAGCTGCTCACCGAGCCGTTCTACCGCGGCGATGCGAGTCGCACCTCGGCCGGCGCGGACGGCACCGGGCTGGGACTCGCGATCGTGCAGAGCATCGCCAAGACCCATGGCGGCGAGGTGCGCCTGCGCGCCCGTAAAGGCGGCGGCCTGATCGCCGCGATCGTCCTCCCGCTCTGACCCGGCCTACTTCCGGTCGCCCCGACCGACGACCTCCATGCGCTGCGTAAACGTCATCCGGTCCTGGACGACCCGCTCCGGGTCCCACCCCGGACCGGGCGTCGAGGCGATGAGGAGCTGCGAGTACGGGTGCTGCGGGTTCCGCAGCACGTGGCCGGTCTCCCCCTGTTCGACGACCGTGCCGCGGAACAGCACGAGCACACGGGAGCAGAGCTCGCGGATGACGGCGAGGTCGTGGCTGACGAACAGATAGCTCACCCCCGACTCCCGCTGGATCTCGGCGAGGAGCTCGAGCACCTGCGCCTGCACGGAGACATCGAGTGCGGACACCGCCTCGTCGAGCACGACGAGGCGCGGAGACACCGCCAGTGCGCGCGCGATCGCGACGCGCTGCCGCTGACCGCCCGACAGCTCGTGCGGCTTCGCGTCGGCGTGCCGCTCGGTGAGCCGCACGCGTTCCAGCAGCTCTCCGATCGTGCGGTCGATGTGCGCGCCCGCCCCCTGTTCCCGCAGACGCAGGGTGCGCCGCAACGCCTCGCGCACGGTCAGCCGGCGATCGAGAGAACCGTTCGGGTCCTGGAACACCATCTGCACCGCACGAGCCCTCGCAAGACGCTCGGCTCTGCCGCGCGGTCGACTGAGGCGGTCGATGCCGTCGATCACCGCGGACCCCGCGTCGGCGCGTTCCAGACCCACGAGGATCCGAGCGATCGTCGATTTGCCCGAGCCCGACTCACCGACGAGGCCGAGCGCCTCACCCGACTCGATGGCGAAGCTCACGTTGTTCACCGCGACGACGCGCTCGGATCCCGGACCCATCCGAAAGGCCCGATACAGCTCGGAGACCTCCACCAGACTCATGACGCCTCCTTCGTGTCGAGTACAGGGGCCGCGGCGATCAGCGAGAGCGTGTACGGATGAACCGCGTCCGCGAAGAGCCCCGGCTTCGTGAGCGTCTCGACGATCTCGCCCTGGCGCAGGACATGGATCCGATCGCAGATCGCCCCGGCCAGAGCCAGGTCGTGGGTGATGAAGAGCATGCCGAGACCACGGTCGCGGATCTGCCGTTGGAAGATCGCGATGATCTCGGCCTGCGTCGTCACGTCGAGCGCACTCGTCGCCTCATCGGCGAGCAGGAGCGCGGGATCGGTGCTCAATGCGGAAGCGATGACCACGCGCTGGAGCATGCCGCCCGAGAGCTCATACGGGTACTGTCGCATTCGCCGCTCCGGGTGGGTGAGTCCCACCGCGGCGAGGAGCTGGACGATATGCGCCTCGGCGCGGCCCCGTCGCCAGCCGTGCACGCGGACGAGTCGTTCGGCGAGTGAATCCCCGATGCGACGCACGGGGTTGAGCGCGGAACGCGGATCCTGCTGCACCAGCGAGACGGATTCGGAGCGCACGCGCCGCCGGGTCTTCTCATCGGCCGCCACCATCTGGGTCCCGTCGACGCGGATGCTCCCCGCGATCGTCGCCTCATCGCCGTAGAGGGCGAGGGCCGCGCGCGCCGTCGTCGACTTGCCCGAGCCCGACTCCCCGACGAGCCCGACGAGCTCGCCGCGGTCCACCACGAGGCTGACGCCGGTGAGGATCCGAACCGCGTCGTCGCCTTCGCCGAACGCCAGATCAAGGTCCTGTATGTCGAGGAGCATCATTCATCCCTTCGCAAGCAGTCGGTCGGCCACGCGCACCCCGGCGACGTTCACCGCGATGACGACGATGGCGATGGCGGCACCGGGGACGAGCGTCGGCAGGAATTCCCCCTGGATGATTCCGGGTTGCCCCTCCTGGACCATCAGGCCCCACTCCGAGCTCGGAGGCTGCGCCCCGAACCCGAGAAAGCTGAGCGTCGCGAGACTCATGAGGGCTTCGCCGAAGAGGACGACGAGATACCCGACGAGCGGAGGGAGCAGATTCGGGATGACTCCGCGCACGCAGATCGTCAGGCCGCCGAGCCCCTGAACCCGGTACGCGTCGATGTAGGGCCGCGTCATCTCGCTCAGAGCCAGGCTGCGCGTGTACTTCGCGATGACCGGCGCGTATGCGAGCGCGAGCGCCACGATCGCCGTGGCCGGTCCCTTGCCGAACACGGCGATGACGAGCACGACGAAGAGCAGTCCGGGGAACGCGAACATGACGTCGGTCACGCGGGCCAGGACCGTATCGATCCATCCGCCTCGCCACGCCGCCAGGACACCGATCGCCACCCCGAGCACGGTGGCGAGCGCGAGCAGCACGACCGGTCCGACGAGTGTCTCACCCGCTCCGATGAGAAGCCGGGAGAAGAGGTCGCGCCCGAGCTGGTCCGTGCCGAGCAGGTGCTGTGCGCTCGGCCCTTCCCAGATCGCTCCGAAGTCGACGCTGTCGGCCTCGTAGGGGGCGAGGAGCGGGGCGAAAGCTGCCGCGACCGCGATGAGCGCGAGGAGGCCGCAGGAGATCCAGAACCCGACGTCGGATCCGGAGCGCCGACGGCGGCGCACCCGTGGGAGGAGCACGGAGGTCATGCGGACACCGTCCTTCGTCGGATACGGGGGTCGAGCACGGGAAGGAGCAGATCGACGATCGTCGTGACGATCATGTAGGCGACGACCATGAACAGGAGCACCGCCTGCACCACCGGGAAGTCGTGCGTGTTGATCGCGTCGACGAGGAGCGAGCCGACGCCGGAGATCCCGAACACCGTCTCGACCGCGACCGTTCCGGCGATCATGCTCGCGATGACGAGCGCGACCATGGTGATGATGGGGCCCCAGGCCCCGCGCAGGACATGATCGCGCACGATGTACCGCTCGCGGAGACCCGAGGCTCGGGCGGCCTCGACGTGTTCCGAGGAGAACTGCTCGATCATGGACTGTCGTGTCACGCGGCTCACGATGGCGAGCGCGGTGATGGCGAGGGTGAGCGCCGGGAGCGTGAGCGCATACAGACGATCGAGTCCAGCGGAACCCGCACCTGCCACGGGGAACCATCGCAGTTCCACGGCAAAGAACGCGACGAAGGCGATTCCCAGCACGAAGGAGGGGATGCTCGCTGCGAGAGTCGTGAATCCGATGATGGCGGTATCGGCCGCCTTTCCTCGGCGCACGGCCGCGACGATGCCGAGGCCGATGCCGACGACCGTGAGCACGACGGCCGCGTAGGCGACGAGCGACAGGGTGATGGGAACCCTCGCCGCCAGGAGCGCGCTCACGGGCTGGTGGTACTGGAACGACTGTCCGAAGTCGCCGGTGAGGACTCCGGAGGCCCAGTGCCAGTACTGGACGAGCATCGGCTCGTCCAGGTGGTACTGGGCCCGGACGCTCGCGATCCGCTCCGGGGTCAGGTTCTCGGGGTTGCCGATGAGGAACGTGACCGGGTCACCCGGCGCTGCGTACATCGCAGCGAAGATGATGAAGGAGGCGATCACCAGCGTGAAGACCATGCCTGCGAGCTTGCGGAGCGCGAATGGCATCGTGACTACCCCTTCGCGCGGCCGAGATCGACGGCCCACGGGTAGTAGATGAACGCTGCAGAGGCGGGGACACCCGTGACCGCCTTCGACATGATGAGCGTCGACGGCGTCGCGACGACCGGGATCCACACCGCGTGCTCCACCCAGCGCTTCTGCAGCTCTGTCGTGATCTCGGCGCGCTCGACGTCATCCGTCGCGGCGTAGCCCTCGTCGACGAGCGCATCGTATTCCGGGTCGGAGAAGACGCCGAAGTTCACGCTCGCATCGGACGCGCCGTTCTTGTAGAAGCCGAGGGGGTCGTTCTTCGAGATGTAGTACTCGTCGGGCCACAGATCGGCCTGGCCTCGGAGGTCGGGGTCGGAGTAGAAGTCGCCGTACTGCACCTGCGGGATCACGGTGATCTCCGCCTCGAGCCCGATCGATTGCGCCGCGGCGACCAGCGCATTCGCGATCACGTTGTGCGTCGACGAGCCGTTCGAGGCGACGACGATCGGGGCGGAAGGGGCGCCGGCCTCGGCGATCAGGTCCTTGGCCGCCGCGAGATCGGACTCGCTCGGCTTCGCGGGCGCGCCCTCGAGAGCGTCGTAGGCCTGCTCGAAGGTGTCGGCCTCGTATCCCCAGGCTCCCGAACCGACGGGTGTCTTCCACGGCTGGGCGAGACCGCCGAAGGCAGCCGTGGCGACGCCGGTCCGGTCAAGGGCGAGCGAGAGGGCCTGCCGGATGCGCTCATCCGTCAGTGCGCCGCGATCGGTCGTCTCGAGCACCCACGCGTTCGTCGAGGGTCCTTGATACACGGACACATCGGCGCTCCCGATGAAACTCCGGGCGGCGCCGGCGTTCTCGAGGAACGACCCCTGGGCCTCGCCCGTCGTGACCGAGTTGGCTATCGCGGTCTCGTCGGCCCATCGGAAGACGACCTCGTCCGTGAGGGCATCGACGTCGGAGTTCCAGTACTCGGGGAACCTGGTGATGGTGAGCTGCGACCCCGCGTCCCACGACGTCACCTGGTACGGCCCGCTGCACGCGGAGGCGGAGCCGGGGCTGCCGAAGCCCTCCCCTTCGGCTTCGATGACGCGCGGGTTCCAGACGATACCGCCGTCGCCCGCCATCGCCTGGAGCAGAATCGCATCCGGCTGCGATGTCGTGACAGTGATCTGGTCGGTGCCGGTCTGCTCGATCGAGACCACGTTCCGGTACTCGTCGGATTCGGCGGCACCGTCCTCGGAGTGGCGCTGCATGCTCCACACGACGTCCGCCGTGCTCACGGGGCTGCCGTCGTGGAACAGCGCCCCCTGCCTGATGGTGAAGACGAGATGGGTGTCGTCGGTCCACTCGGCGTCCGATGCCAGCCCGGGACCGAGGGTCAGGTCGGGCTGCACCTGCATGAGCCGGTCGCAGACGTTCGCGAGAACCGTGTCGTCGGCGGTGGTGGCATCGATGTCGGCATCGAGTGTCGTCGGCTCGCCGCCGAGCATCCACGTCACGCTCTCGAGCGGACCGGAGGCGGCGGGTGTCGTCGCACCGAAAGGCACGTCGAGTGCGGCGTCACCGTCTTCGCCCTTCGACCCCGAACTGCAGCCGGCGAGCACGAATGCCGAGGCGGCGAGCACGCCGATCGTCACGGTGATGGGGTGATGCTGCTTCTTCATTGAACGCTATCTCCTCGGGTTCTCAATCTGTCGGTCAGGGGGAGGGGAGTTCGTCGTGCGGGCCGTCGTAGAGATTCCAGGGCAGCACCTCGTACTCGGTTTCGCAGGGGAATCCGTTCGCGACGCGGTATTCGCCGGTGGTGAGGTCGACACAGCTCGAGAGGAGCGTCGACCACTGCTTCACCGAGGGGGAGTCGGGATGCGGATGTGTGCAGACGCCCTCGGGGAAGCCGAGGTGATCCGACATCGCCTCACGCACGAGCGCGTAGCTGTGTTCGGGGTTCTCCGCACGAGCGACCGCCGCCAGCCCGGCCTGGACACGCGGCAGACGAAGCAGCGAATCCGCTGCCACCGGAAGGTAGGACCCGGCGAGCTGCGGCGGCACGGAAGCCTGGAAGTGGTTGGTGTGCGCGATCACGCCGCGTTCGGGATAGATCCAGTCCACGCCGCTCGGCGTGGTCTCGAGGTCGATGCCGAATCCGCTGCGGTCGGCGAGGAGCGCATTGCTCGCGATATGGGGACGGGTCTTGACCAGCATCCTGAGCGCGCTCGCGATATCGCCCTGATCGAGCACGAGCCGGCGGATCAGGGTCTGCGGCACGCCGACCGCCGCCCCGAAGCTCCCCCCGAGGCCGTTGGCGTTCAGCGAGATACCGGCGGAGTTGGCACCGTGGCGTCCCACCTGCCCGGCTTCCACCTGCATGATCACCGTGGGAAGCGGATCCTGCACGACGCGGACGATGAGGGTCGTTCCCGCGGTGCGCGTGCGCCAGTCCCAGTTCTGCCCGACGAGCGTGTGCCCGGTGCCGCTGCCCTCACCTGTCAGGAAGAACGACGTGCAGCCGTCGACGGCGTCGTCGCGCTCGTCGTCGGCGGCACGGGCCGCGGTCCTCGTGACTCGCGACGGTCCCTGGTGGTCGTAGACGAACTCACCGCGCACGTTCAGCGTGACGATCTCGGCGAAGGCGACACCCGCCCCCTCCGCGATCCCCCGCATCTCCTCGACGAGGTGCGGCGCGATCTGCTCGCTGATCGGAACCCATCGCGAGACGGAATCCGTGATCCCGGCCCAGCTCATGCCGGTCTGTTGGGTCAGCGCTTCCGTGTAGTACTCGATCGAGCCGGCGATGAGGTCGGCGGCGGCCTCGCCGTATCGGCGCCCGCGCTCGCGGGGCGCCCCACTGATCTCGATCGTGCGGATCGGTGTCATGACCGCCATTTGACCTCCCTGTCAGGTGCGCCTGTTGCGCAATGAGGTTGCACCCGGGATGATTGAATCATCCGTTACGGATGATGCGCCTCTCGAACAGAATGATACAGCAATGGAACCGTTTGTAACAAGCGATACAGAGAACCCTGCGCTCTCCGGCCTCCGCGCGCGCATCGCCAGGACGTGGAACGACCTCTCGAAATCCGAACGTGCCGTCTGTCGCGTGCTCTCATCGACGTCAACTGAGCACATCCTCTATGCGAGCGCCGCCGAACTGGGCACCCAGAGCGGCACCTCGAACGCCTCCGTCGTGCGCACCCTGCAGAAGCTTGGATACTCGGGGCTCTCACATCTGAAGCAGGAGGTGGCCGCTCCGTTCTCGAGCAGCGTCTCGCCCGAGGTGCGCCTCAGGACCCGCATCGAGCACATCGGCCAGGACCTCGCCCGCATCCAGCAGGAGACCTGGGATGAGGCGGCGTCGCTCATCGAACTCGCACGCAGCTCGAACGACGACGCTGCGTATTCCGCCGCCATCACGCTGCTCATGCGCGCCGAGAGCATCTACTGCTACGGCCTCGGCGCCTCCGGGATCGCCGCTGACAACCTCGCACTGCGCCTACGACGGACGGGACTCTCCACTCGGCGGCTCAGCACCGACGGATTCCGTCTCGCAGACGAGGTCCTGAACCTCGAGGCGAAGGACGTCCTCGTCATCTTCGCGCCTGGACGGGTCACCCGCGACATCGATGTACTCCTGGACCACGCACAGTTGATGGGCGCCGGCGTCATCCTCGTGACCGACGAGCTCCACGAGAGGCTCTCCTCCCGTGTCGACGCGATCCTGACCGCACCCCACACCCCCACAGGACTGACTTCCGAGAGCCTCTCGGCGATCCTCATCTCAGACGTACTGGTCCAGGGCATCTCCGCTGTCGCGCCCGATGCGGCATTGCGCTCTTCGCAGCTGCTCAACGACGTTCGGGCACGACTGGGTTACTGAGCCCCCGGCCGCTGCCCCCCTCTCACACGGCTCCGGTCATACGTCAGTTCTGCATGGAGATCTGCTGCCCTTCGACGAGCGGGTAGGCGACCAACTCGGAGCCATCGAGGTCCTCACGGTGCATGTCGACCCCGGTGATCTGGCTGTTCTCATAGGTCGTGTAGTAGTAGATCCCCTTGTCGGCGTTGCAGCATGACGAGTAGATGGTGATCTCGTACTTCTCCTCGTCGCCCACTTGCACGCATCCGCGCTGCTGGGCGACGGAGCCGAGGATCTGGAAGAACTGGCTGATCGACTCCGACTCGGAGCTCCCCGAAACGGAGTTCATCCGCGTGAACACCGCCTTCACGAATCGTGATGACGACGACAGGTCCCCGGGGAGACCCATCC
>NZ_LSJW01000274.1:0-19064 GCF_001557335.1 Microbacterium sp. CCH5-D1 | reverse complement strand
GTCGACGAGCACGCCGATGTCGGTCGTCGTACCGCCGATGTCCACCACGAGGGCGTCGGTCGCACCTGAGAGGTGCGCAGCCCCGCGGATGGAGTTCGTGGGCCCGCAGCCGATGGTGAGCACGGGGAACTCGAGCGCGTACTCGAGCTGCATGAGAGTGCCGTCGTTCTGGCCGAAGTACGGCGTGGCAGGGATGCCCCGGTCCCGCAGAGCCGCGACGAAGCCCGCGGCCATCTGCCGGAGCGTCTGCATCAGCGCGGCATTCAGCACGGTCGCGTTCTCGCGCTCGAGCAACCCGAGCGAGCCGATCCGTGCCGACCGCGAGACCGGGACGCCGAGCTCCTCGACCACGACCGTGGCGACGCGTTCCTCCTGGCTCTCATCGATGGGGGAGAACACGCCGACGACGGCGACCGCGTCGACCTCGCCGCGCATCTTCCGACAGGCTGCGCGCACCGCCTCCTCGTCGACAGGGGAGAGCACGCGGCCGTCGACCTCGAATCCGCCGGCCAGCAGGTGGACGTGCTCGCCGATCGCCGCCCGCAGATCGTCCGGCCACCCCTCCAGGGGAGGGACAGCCGTGGTGGCCGGTGCCCCGAGGCGGAGGATGCCGACGCGGCCGAGACCGCGCCGTTCGACGATCGCGTTCGTGCAGTGTGTCGTCCCGAGCATCGCATGGCCGATGAGCGCGGCGTCGACACCCGAGGCCGCCAGCACGGCGTCGATCGCAGCAGCCACGCCATCGCCCGTATCGGCCGTGGTCGGACGCTTGACCGACGCCACCACCTCTAGACGCTCGTCGAGGATCACGGCGTCGGTGTTCGTGCCACCGACGTCGATGCCGATGCGATACCTGCCGGCCATCACGCGACCTCCCCGTCCGTCGTGCGCGCAGCGGACCGCTGTGCGATGTCCTCCACCGGAACCCACTGCACGTCGTAGCCGAAGTGAGCGGGTCCCGCTGTCTCCAGACCGATCGGCGTGCGCCACTTCTCGTGACTGGGGATCGCGATGACCGCGACCCGAGCGCCGTAGCGCAGGGACTCGGTCGTGATCGGCATGCCCGTGGCCAGGTCGAGCACCGCGATCAGGTCGGGAGTGACAGCAGCCAGCACACCGTCCCTCCGTCCGAGCAGCATCTCGTTCTGGAAGTCGAGCCGGAACGCGCTCCCCCGGTCGTCGCCGACACCGACGAGCTCAGCCGCACCGCGGGTGAAGCCGCCGTCGACGGCGCGCTGCAGGTCGGCGACCTTCCCGTCGAACAGCCGCACGGCGTCGAGGTCGGCACACAGGGCGTCGATGCGCTCGTCGTCGCGCAGCTCCCTGCCGGCCGTATCCCGTCCGCCCAGGATACGACCGATGCGCTGGGCCAGCCCGAGCGTGCCAGGGATCGCGCACTCGCGCACCACGTCGCCGCCGTACGCGTAGTCGATCATGGTCGCCCCTCCGCCCATCTCGACGGTGACGGACCGCGCGATGCGCTCCGACCATGCACCGTCGACAGGACGGCTGACCACTTCGTTGCCGTGATGGTCGACGAGCACTGTCGTTCCTGGTCCATAGCCGGCCAGGTGGAAGGTGACCATCTGCGCCTCGGGGAAGGCACGACCCATGGCGTCGCCGTCGACCACCGGCAGCCCGGCGAGGGCGGCCGCGGCGATCGGGATCATCGAGTTGCCTCCGCCGACCTCGATGGGCATCACGGCCGTGGGCGTGCGACCGACCGCGCGTTCGATGGCGTCCAGCGCCGCCCTGAGCTCGGACTCGGCCTGGATGCGCTCCACGCTCACCGATGGCGCGCCGATGCCTCCGATCGGGATGACGAAGTCGTCGTCGGTCAGCTCATCGACCGCGAGCAGTCGTACGGGTCCGTGCAGGCGGATCAACCGCTTGGCCATGAGCGATCCCACGTGCGGGTCTCCTCCACCACCGGTGCCGAGCACGGCGGCCCCGAGCGCGATCTCGTCGATGTCGGCCTCGGTGATCATGGGCGTCGTGACGACAGCGCTCATGCGATCACCTCGTCCGTGGCCGGAGCCGGCGCATCGGGAGCGACGCGGCGGCGAAGCGGAAGCAGCACGAGGTACGCGACGAAGCCGACGAGCAGTCCGTCGAGGGCCGAGATCGACGTGAGGGTGAACCATCCGAAGCCGGGTCCGTCCGCCGGGTTCGTGGTCGCGACCGCCACGAAGATGCCGACCACCCAGGCGGCGATCGACCAGCCGTCGACCATCGGCACGGTGGCGCCATGGGCCCAGCGCACCGTCTTGCGGCCCGTGAAGAACGATGCCAGGTACACGCCGCCGTAGGGGGCGATGATGGTGCCGATGACGAGGATGAACTGCACGAAGTAGTCGGCGGCGCCGATCACACCGACGACGATGCCGATCACGCCGAGCACGACGGTCACGGTGCGTCGGCTCAGCCGCTCGCTGATCGACGCGAACGAGAGACCCGCCGAGTAGAGGTTGGTCGTGTTCGTTGTCCACTGCGCCAGGATCAGCACGATCACCGCGACGCCACCGAGGCCGAGCGCGAAGAAGATCGCCATCAGCTCGGTGCCGTCCATGATGCGGGCGAGCAGGATCGCGACGACCAGGATGATCGAGTTGCCGAAGAAGAAGCCGACGAAGCCGGCGATCATGGCCTGTCTCGGGGTCTTGGCCCAGCGCGCCATGTCGGGGGCGAGCACGACGCCCAGGATGAAGATGCCCATGACGAGCGAGACCGCACCGCCGAACGTGAACGTCGCCTCGACCGGAGCATCGAGCCCCGCCGCACCGTTCACGGTGAATGCGACGATGACGCCGACGATGAGGAGCAGGAGCAGCAGCGGCACGGCGAGGGTGCTGAGGCGGTTGATCGAGCGGTAGCCCCAGAACGCGGTGATGGCCATCAGCACGCCGCCGATCGCCGTGAACACCTGCACGGGCACATCGATGCCGGTGAACTCGGCGAAGGCGATCTGCGCGTTGGCGCCGAAGAAGCCCGCCTGCACGGCGTACCAGCCGACGAGGCTGACGGCGATCGCCAGGGCGAGGATCGCACCACCGACCCGGCCGAACACGGCGCGCGAGATCATCGCGGTGGAGAGTCCTGTGGCCGCTCCGACGTACGCGCATGCCATCGCGAGCAGTCCGAGCAGGAGCGAACCGAGCATCGTCGCGCCGATCGCCGGCCAGAAGGCCATTCCGGATGCGAGCGAGACGCCGAGGAACGCCCCGGAGAGGTCGATGCCGATCGCGATCCACACGGTGGCGATCGACAGCCAGCTCTTGCGCTGGTCCTGGGGCACGACGCCGTGCTCGTAGTCGGTGGTGGTCATCATCATTCCTTGGGATGTGGCCCTGCGAGTGCGTCGGCGGGGATTCGGGTTCCCGGAGTGCGGACGCCTCGCAGGGCGGGTCGGGGGGGTCGGCTCGCGGTGCGGCCGGGTGACGCGGTGCCGGAGGGAGTTCGTGGCTCCCTGCCGGCGATCGTCGAGGGTCACCGCATCTGTGCGGCAGGGTTCATCGGGAGAGGATCGTGGAAAGGTGTCGCCAGGCCTGGTCGAAGCGCTCGCGGTAGATCTCCGGCGTGTAATGGGTGAGTTGCAGGAACAGACCGTCCATGACGACGAACACCAGCGCGGTGAAGCCGTCGGCATCGCCGGGGACGAAGACCCCAGCCGAGACGCCGTCGTCGTAGGTCTCGCGCACGGCTGCAGCCAGGGTCGACTCCGAGTCGAGGAAGATCTGACGCAGCTGCTCGCCACCGGGCCCGTACTCGGAGACCGCGGCCCTGAGGCTGAACTCCGCGAGGTCGGGACGGTCGCGGTAGTACGCCTCGATCCCGCCCAGCAGGTGCTGCAGACGAGCGAGCGGCTCGAGGGTGCGGCTGCTGCGCACCAGCTCGTCGAAGAAGGCGGTGTGCTCGACCGAGACCGCGGCGTACACCTCCGCGTACAGCGCCTCCTTGCTCGGGAAGTGCGCGTAGAGCGAGGGGGTCTTGATCCCGACGGCCTCGGCGATCTCGCGCAGGCTCGTCTCCGCGTAGCCCTGGCGCGCGAAGATCGTGCGTGCTTCCGCGAGGATCGTTGCTCTGGTCATGTGAGTGCCTAACGACTATTAGTTAGGCAGAGCGTAACCCCGCACCTCCTGGTTCGCAAGACCGAGCCCGACATCCTCCGACATGGAGAAGGCCCGACGGCTGAGCCGTCGGGCCTTCTCTGCATCTGATCTCCGGTCAGGCTTCCACGTCGCCGCGCCATGAGCCGGTCTCGACTCCGCGGCCCTCGATGAACTCCTTGAAGTTCTCGAGGTCCTTCTTCACGGCGTGGCCCCCCACGCCGACCAGCGAGCCCAGCTTCTCGAGCAGTCCCTCAGGTTCCCAGTCGAGCTGCACCGTGACCCGCGTCGAGGTGTCGGTGAGCGTGTGGAACGTCACCACGCCCGCGTGCTCGGTCTCGCCTCCCGTGCTCTTCCACGCGACACGCTCGTCCGGGTGCTGCTCGGTGATCTCGGCGTCGAACTCGCGAGTCGCGCCACCGACCTTCACCTTCCAGTGGGTGTGCGTGTCGTCGATCTGGGTGATCGATTCGACCTCGTCGAGGAACTTCGGGAAGCTCTCGAACTGCGTCCACTGGTTGTAGGCCGTGCGGACGGGAACGTCGACGTCGATGGTCTCGATGATCTGCACCATGGGATGCTCCTCACTGTTCGTCGTTCGTGTGATCCCATTCAGCCGCAGATCGCGGGGATCGGCGACGGGGTTGACATCCGCCGCCGGTTCCCCGACATTCCGGTCGACGCGCGATGGGCGACCCTCAGCCGACCCCGTAGCGGCGCTCCCCGACGCACCGACCGGCACGACTAGCGTTGAGGTCATGCGCATCCCCGCCGCGATCCGTGCCTCACAGCGCTCTCCGCTGCTGCAGGTCGTGAAGTCGGCAGCCGCGACCATCGCCGCCTGGCTCATCGCCGGATGGGTGTTCCCGGCGCAACTGCCCGTCTTCGCCGCGATCGCCGCCCTCCTGGTCGTGCAGCCCAGCGTGAACCAGTCGCTGTCGAAGGCGCTCGAGCGCAGCATCGGGGTGATCGCGGGTGTCGTGATCGCCGTGGCGCTGGGTCTGCTGCTGGGGTCGCCGAGCTGGATCGTGCTGCTCGCGATCGTCGTCGCCATGCTGGTGGCCTGGATCTTCCGCGCGTCTCCAGGCACAGGGAACCAGGTCGCGATCTCCGCGATGCTGGTGCTGGCTCTGGGGTCCTCCAGCCCCGAGTACGCATTCGCCCGCATCGTGGAGACGCTGATCGGCGTGGTGATCGGCATCGTCGTGAACGCACTCATCGTGCCACCGGTGCTGGTCGCCCCCGCCCGCCGGGATGTGGGCCTGCTGGGCCGCGAGCTCGCCGCGAGCCTCGACCGCCTGGCCGACGCGCTGCCCGAACCGCAGACGCCCGCGAGACTGCAGGAGCTGATGCTGGAGGTGCGACTGCTGCGTCCGATGAAGGAGGCGGCGGAAGCCGCGATCGCCGCGGGAGAGGAGTCGCTCACCCTGAACCCGCGGCGCTCGACCCACCGCGCCGACCTGCGCGAGCTGCGGGCACTGCTCGACCGGCTCTCCCCCATCGTCACGCAGACCATCGGCATGACCCGCGCGTACTTCGACCACTACGACGACACGATCGGCGAGGAGCCGGCGGTCACGGCGATCGCCGAGCAGCTGCGGCGAGCCGGCCACGACGTGCGTCTCGCCGTGCAGATCGCGGAGGCGCTTCCGGAGCCGGACGACATGACGTCGGCGATCCCCGCCCTCACCGCTCCCCTGGTGATCCGTCCGCCGTCGTCACAGCACTGGATCCTGATCGGGTCGCTCATGGAGGACCTCCGTCGCATCCGCGGCGAGCTGGTCGACGAGGACTGAGCGGTCTTCGAATCGCGCAACGGGGTGGTGTCCGGCGCCGGAATCGAACCATTCGCGCGATTCGAACCGGCCTACGCTGGGAAGATGAACACCGTCGAAGCGCTCGGGGAACTGGCCGCGCTGGATGACCCGAAGGTGCGCGCAGCCAACGAGAAGCGCGGGGACGACCACGGCATCAACCTCAGCCGACTGCGCGCCCTGGCGAAGCGCATCAAGACGGATCAGCACCTCGCCGAAGATCTGTGGGCCACGGGCGAGACACCTGCGCGGCTGCTCGCCCTCCTGATCTGTCGCCCCAGGGATTTCGGCGCCGACCAGCTCGACGCCATGCTGCGCGAGACCCGCGCCCCCAAGGTCAACGACTGGTTCGTCAACTACGTCGCCAAGAAGACTCCACTCGCCGAGGAGCTGCGACTGCGCTGGTTCGACGACCCCGACCCGACAGTGGCCGCCGCCGCGTGGTCGCTCACGACCGTGCGCGTGACGAAGGACGCGGAGGGATTGGACCTTTCGCAGCTGCTCGATCTGATCGAGCGGGATCTGGCGACGGCGCCGTCACGCCTGCAATGGGCCATGAACGAGACCCTCGCCAACATCGGGATCTTCCACCCCGAGCATCGCGCCAGAGCGCGGGAGATCGGCGAGCGCCTGCAGGTGCTCGCCGACTACCCGACCGCGCCCGGCTGCACCTCACCGTTCGCCCCGCTCTGGATCGATGAGATCGTGCGCCGCCGCGAGGGCTGAGCCTCCCCGGGCGATCACTCCTCGCCAGGCGTGTCCGACCACCGTCGCGCAGCACAGTCGGTAACGTTATACACTTTATCCGTTCGTCTGCGCACTGGGGGTGGCCGCACGGTGCGGTCACCTGCGCGACGACGGAACTGGGGATGCCTCATCATGGCCACGCAAGATCAACTGAACGCACTCATCGCCGACATCGCGAACGACATCAACGGGTTCATCGGAGCCTCCGTGGTGGACGTCGAATCGGGTCTGCCGCTCGCGTCGAACTCGGTCCGGCCGGACTTCGACCTCGATGTCGCCAGCGCGTACAACAGCGAGATGGTGAAGAGCAAGCGGAAGACGATCGAAGCGCTCCGCCTCGAGGCCGCACTCGAGGACATGCTGCTGACGCTCGACACGCAGCTGCACCTGCTCAAGATGATCGACGACGACACGTTCATCTACCTCGCCGCCGACCGCCAGGCGACGAACATCGCCCTGCTCCGGTCCGCCGTCATCCGCCACGTGGTGGCGCTGAACGCTTGACCGGCTCCGAAGCCTCGACCGTCGACACCGCCGCAGAACCGGCGGCCACACGCGTGCGCCGACGACGTCGGAATCTGCCGACGAGGTTCCGCCTCGTCTTCGCCGGGCCGGTCGGTGCCGGGAAGACCACGGCGGTCCGCGCGTTGAGCGATGTCGTCACCGTGGATACCGATGTCCCGATCTCGGCCGGCTCAGCGGAGTACGGCGATACGGACAAGACGACGACCACGGTGGGGCTCGACTACGGCACGTGGAAGCCCACGGACGAGATCTCGGTCGCGCTCATCGGCGTTCCCGGCCAGGACCGCTTCGCCCATGCCCGGCAGAGCGTCTCCGCCTCCGACACCCGCATGCTGCTGTGGCTGCGTGCAGACCGCGGGAGCATCTCTGCGGACGCCGACGAGTGGCTCGCGCGTCTCACCGGCGACCACGAGCGGACGGTGATCGCGGTCACGCATGTGGCCGCCGAAGCCCTCGACGAGGTGCGCCGGACGCTCGGTGCGAGCCTCGAAAGGTATCGGATACCCCTCACTCGCGTGCTCGCCGCCGACGCGCGCGACCGCGAGAGCGTCATGCGGGTGGCGTGCGCGGCCCTCGACCTCCCGGGAGGAGAGTCATGAACGTCCCCATCCGAGCGGACGACCCCGCGTCGACCGGCGAGTCGGGGCCGACGCAGGACGGCGTGCTCATGCATCCGGATCTCGCGGCGAACTGGGCGCTCTGGTCGGGCGTCGTGAGCCAGGCCGCGCTCACCCGGCTGCGTCACCTCGAGGAGCGATTCCCCGAACTGACCACCGCCGTCCTCTCGACCGCCGACGGCCTGCACATCGCCTCCGTCGGCACCCTCGCCGAGACCGGAGACCGCCTGGCTGCCATGAACGGTTCGCTGTTCGCCGTCGCCAGGGCCGAGGCCGAGATCATCTCGCGCGGAACGGAGCCGAGCCTCTCCGCCGTCGTCTCGGTGTCGATCGGGCAGAGTCAGCTGTCGCTGCTCAGCTTCATCCTCGCCCCCTACGGCCAGCTGCTCCTCTCGGTCTCGGCGAAGGGCGTGCAGGTCGGGACCGTGATCGTGCAGGCCCGTTCGGCTGCATACGAGCTCATCACCGCACTGGGGCTCGCCGGCGCACCGGGGTGAGGCTGGCTACGCTGAGGCCATGAGCACGCACATCGCCGCAGAGCCCGGTCAGATCGCCCCCATCGTCTTGTTCCCCGGCGACCCGCTGCGGGCGAAGTGGATCGCCGAGACGTTCCTCGACGATGCAGAGCTGTACTCCGAGACGCGCGGGATGCTCGGTTTCACCGGCACCTGGGAGGGGCACCGCGTCTCGGTGCAGGGCTCGGGCATGGGCCAGCCGTCGATGGCTATCTATGCGAACGAGTTGTTCGACTCCTACGACGTGCAGACGATCGTGCGAGTCGGTTCGTGCGGCGCCCTGACCGAGCGGGTGAAGATCCGCGACATCATCATCGCGAACGGCGCCAGCACCGACTCCGGCATCAATCGCGTGCGCTTCCACGGACTCGACTACGCACCCGTGGCCGACTTCTCGCTGCTGCGTGCCGCTGTCGAGGCGAGTGAGGCCGAACCGCTCGAGTCGACGGTGCACGTGGGGCAGCTGTTCTCGAGCGACCAGTTCTACAGCACGCGCCCCGAACTCACGGAGCCGTTCGTGCAGCACGGCATCCTCGGTGTCGAGATGGAGGCCGCCGGGCTCTACACGCTCGCGGCGTACCACGGTCGGCGCGCCCTCGCCATCTGCACGGTCAGCGACCACATCATCACGGGCGAGGAGACCACGGCACAGGAGCGCGAGCAGACGTTCGGCGACATGATCCGCATCGCGCTGCGCGCCGCGACCCGCTAGGGGGTGTCGCCGACCGCGTGCGGACGCGGCAGCGCCACCATCGCGCCGGTGTCGGTGAACTCCTGCTGGATCTCCTCGTCGTGCCGGTATGTGAGCAGGCTCACGACGACCGCCGCGAGCATCGCGAACACGAACGCGGGAAGAAGTTCGTAGAGGCCGGTGTCGAGCGCCTTCCAGATGAACACCGTCGCGGCTCCGACGAACATCCCCGCCAGGGCACCCCAGTTGGTGAGTCGACGCCAGTAGAGGCTGAGTAGGATGACCGGCCCGAACGCGGCGCCGAATCCCGCCCATGCGAAGGAGACGAGGCCGAGGATCGTGTCGTTCGGGGTGATCGCCAGGACCGCTGCGACGATCGCGACGCCGAGCACCCCGAGCCGCCCCATCAGCATGAGCGTCTTCTGCGAGGGCGGCGTGCGCCGGAACACGCCGTACAGATCCTCGACCAGCGCCGAGGAGCACACGATCAGCTGGGAGGAGATCGTGCTCATGATCGCGGCGAGCACCGCGGCGAGCACGAGGCCAGCGACGAACGGATGCAGCAGCGTCTGCGACATCAGCAGCACCACGGTCTCGGGGTTGGCGAGGTCGACGCCCGTCTTGGCGATGTAGGCGATGCCGACGAGGCCGGACAGCACCGCACCTCCGAGGGAGACGATCATCCAGGAGATGCCGATGCGTCGGGCGCTCTTCGCCTCCTGCGGCGAGCGTAGTGCCATGAATCTGACGATGATGTGCGGCTGACCGAAGTACCCGAGTCCCCACGCGAGGGAGGACACGATGGCGAGGATCGTGCCGCCGGTGAGCGCAGTGCCCGAGAGCAGGGACAGATGGTCGGGGGCGACCTCGTTGATCAGCTCGCCCGTCTCGGCCAGCCCACCGATCGCGACGATCGCGGCGACCGGGATCACCACCAGCGCGACCACCATCATGAGACCCTGCACGACGTCGGTCAGCGATGCGCCGAGGAACCCTCCGAAGAGCGTGTACGCGAGGGTGACGCCCGTGACCAGGAGCATGCCGGTCAGGTAGTCGCCGTCGAACGAGCTCTCGAAGAAGACGCCGCCAGCGACCATGCCCGACGAGATGTAGAGGGTGAAGAACACGAGGATGACGACACCCGAGACCACGCGGAGCAGTCGCGTCGTGTCGCGCAGCCGATTCTCGAAGAAGCTCGGCACCGTGATGGAGTTGCGCGACACCTGCGTGTAGGCACGAAGCCGAGGAGCCACGAGCAGCCAGTTCAGGTAGGCGCCGATCGTGAGGCCGATCGCGATCCAGGCCTCGATGAGTCCCGAGACGTAGATGGCGCCGGGGAGTCCCATCACCAGCCAGCCGGACATGTCGGAGGCTCCCGCGCTGAGGGCGGCCACCCACGGCGGAAGGTTCCGTCCGCCGAGCATGTAGTCCTCATGGTCGCCGGTCCGCCGGAAGGCGATCCAGCCGATGAGCAGCATCGCGGCGAAGTACAGCGCGAGTGCGGCGAAAGTGAAGATCTGGTCGGGCATCGTCGTCCCCCCTGGGCGGTGCAGCCTCCGGTTGTCGTCGTTCGATGATGTCAAGCGCGGCCTCGCGCATCCCGAGGCGCCTCGGCGCGGCGTGACTTCGGCGCGGTCGGCAAGATCTGACCTCGCGCCGCATCAGGCACTCATCGGCGGATGGGATGATCGAGGGATCATGACTACCCCTCCGCGGCTCGACCCCGCCCTCGTTCCGGACGCCGCGGATCCGGACGCCGTCTACCTGGCGTTCGTCGAATGGGCGGAATCGACGGGCATCAGTCTGTATCCCGCGCAGGACGAGGCGGTCATCGAGATCGTGTCCGGCAACAACCTGATCCTGTCGACGCCGACCGGCACCGGGAAGTCACTGGTGGCGATCGGCGCGCACTTCAGCGCGCTCGTGGCCGGCCGTCGCAGCTACTACACGGCACCGATCAAGGCGCTCGTGAGCGAGAAGTTCTTCTCCCTGGTCGACGTGTTCGGCGCCGAGAACGTGGGCATGGTCACGGGCGACTCCTCGGTGAACGCCGACGCCCCCATCATCTGCTGCACGGCGGAGATCCTCGCGAACCTCTCGCTGCGCCAGGGCACCGACGCCGACGTCGGGCAGGTCGTGATGGACGAGTTCCACTTCTACGCCGACCCCGACCGCGGATGGGCGTGGCAGGTGCCGTTGCTCGAGCTGCCGCAGGCGCAGTTCATCCTGATGTCGGCGACACTCGGCGATGTGACCGAGCTCGCCGCCGACCTCACGCGGCGCACCGGCCGCGAGACGGCCACCGTGACGGGAGTGGAGCGCCCCGTCCCCCTGCGCTTCTTCTACGAGACGACTCCGATCCACGAGACGATCGACGACCTGCTGAACACCGGGCAGGCGCCGATCTACGTCGTGCACTTCTCGCAGGCCGCAGCGATGGAACGGGCCCAGGCACTGTCGAGCACCAAGGTGGCCACCCGCGAGCAGCGCGACGAGATCGCCGCCCTGATCGCCGAGTTCCGGTTCACGACCGCGTTCGGGAAGACGCTCTCGCGGTTCCTGCGCGCGGGGATCGGCGTGCACCACGCCGGCATGCTGCCGAAGTACCGGCGCCTCGTCGAACAGCTGGCGCAGCGCGGTCTGCTGCGCGTGATCTGCGGCACCGACACTCTCGGCGTCGGGATCAACGTACCGATCCGGACGGTGCTGCTCACCGCCCTCACGAAGTTCGACGGTACGCGGATGCGGCAGTTGAACGCCCGCGAGTTCCATCAGATCGCCGGCCGCGCTGGTCGTGCGGGATACGACACCGCCGGCACGGTGGTGGCCCAGGCTCCCGAGCACGAGAGCGAGAACGTCGCGGCGGTGAAGAAGGCCGGCGACGACCCGAAGAAGAAGCGCAAGATCGTGCGCAAGAAGGCACCCGACGGCTTCGTGTCGTGGGGCGAGCCCTCGTTCCGCAAGCTCATCGACGCCGTGCCGGAGACCCTGACCTCCCACATGCAGATCACGAGCGCCATGATGCTCAACGTGATCGCCCGCGGCGGCGACGTGTTCGCCAATATGCGCGCGCTGGTATACGACAACCACGAACCGCGGAAGCGTCAGCGCGAGCTCGCGCTCAGGGCCATCGGCATCTACCGCACCCTGCGGGAGTCGGGCATCGTCGAGAAGACCCCGGATGGCGACATCCGCCTCACGGTCGACCTGCAGCCGAACTTCGCACTCAACCAGCCGCTGTCGCCGTTCGCCCTCGCGGCCTTCGAACTGCTCGACCCCGATCCCGCTGCCGGCACGGGTACGGGCTCCTACGCGCTCGACATGATCTCGATCGTGGAGTCGACACTCGATGATCCCCGCGCCGTGCTGAGCCAGCAGGAGTTCCTGGCACGCGGCGAGGCGGTCGCCGCCATGAAGTCCGAGGGCATCGAGTACGACGAGCGCATGGAGCTGCTCGAGCAGATCACGTACCCGAAGCCGCTCGACGAGCTGCTGACCGCGGCCTTCGAGACGTTCAGCGCCGCTCAGCCCTGGATCCGCGACTTCGAGCTGCACCCGAAGTCGGTCGTGCGCGACATGTACGAGCGGGCCATGTCGTTCGGGGAATATGTCGCCTACTACAAGATCGCGCGCTCCGAGGGCGTCGTGCTGCGCTACCTCTCCGACGCCTACCGTGCGGCCTCGCAGACCATCCCGGAGGAACTCAAGGACGAAGACCTCCGCGACCTCATCGAGTGGCTCGGAGAACTCGTCCGTCAGGTCGACTCCAGCCTGCTCGACGAATGGGAGGAGCTGATCGCCGGGGTGGATAACGGCCGTTTCGATCCGCATCGACCGGACGAGCCGATCGTCCCTCCCGCACCCAAGCGCCTGACGAGCAACATCCGCGCCTTCCGCATCCTGGTGCGCAACGAACTGTTCCGCCGGGTGCAGCTCGCCGCGAGGGAAGACGTGAACGCGCTGGCCGAGCTCGATCCGGGGTTCGGCGCCGACGCGTGGTCGGACGCGCTCGACGGATACTTCGCCGACCACGACGACATCCTCACCGGAGCGGATGCACGCAGCTCGAAGCTGCTGATCCTCACCGAGGGGCCGGCGGTGTGGACCGCGCGGCAGATCTTCGACGACCCGGCAGGCGACCACGACTGGGGCATCTCCGCGACGATCGATCTCGCCGACTCCGACGAGGCGGGCGAGGCCGTCGTCACCGTCACCGGAGTGGACCGGCTGTAGGCGCAGGCCCGACCACTGCCCCCACCCGCTCCACACCCACGACCCTGCCGAACCTCGCCAGCGTCTCGCGTCGGTGGGAGGCGGCGATCACGGTCCCGTCGAACCGTGCGAGCACGTCGGAGATGATGCGCTCTGACTCGGCGTCCAGGCTCGCGGTGATCTCGTCGACGATGAGCACCCGCGGCGCACGACACAGTGCCCGTGCCAAGGCCAGCCGGGCGCGCTGACCTCCCGACAGCCGGGCACCGTGCTCACCGAGCTCATCATCGAGGGTGATCCAGTCATCGGCCCCCACCGCTGTGAGGGCTTCGAGCAGCTGCTCGTCGGTGCGGGGGTCCGCTCCGCGCACCAGGTTCTCTCGGACCGTGCCGTGGAAGAGACGGGCGTCCTGCTCCACCACTGCCACGACACGGCGCAGCTCGTCGTCGCGGATGCGGCCGAGCGGATAGGCGACGCCTGCCGCGTCGACGAGCGCGACGGTGCCGGCTGAGGGGTCCCACAGGCGGGCGGCGAGCGCGATGACCGTGCTCTTGCCCGCTCCGGACGGCCCGGCGAGACCGACGTGCTCCCCCGGATCGACGTCCATCGACCACCCTCCGAGCACGTCGGTCCTGTCGTCGTAGGAGAACGAGACCTTTTCGAAGCGCACTCCGACGGGGCCATCGGTCAGTGCGATCGGGCGCTCGACCGGCACCACGACCGGAGGACGGTGCAGACCCGCCCCCACACGGTCGGCGCTCGCGATCAGCGGGTGCAGCTCCGACACCGTGTGGGCAGCCTCTGCCACCGCGGCCACCCCGGCGACCGCGAGAGCGATCACCGCGGGAAGCAGCGCGGCCTGAGCGCCGCCCACCGTGCCGCCCGCCGTGCCGCCGAGGATGAGGGACGCCGCGATCACGCCGATCACCACGGCGGTGAGGATCAGCTCGCGCGTGCCGTCGACGAGATGGGCGATGGCCTCCCTCCGACGGCTGAGCGCCGCCGACCTCCGGGTGCCGGCGACCGCCTCGCGCACGACGCGACCCTGCAGGCCGTAGGCGAGAACCTCCCGCACGGCGCCGAGAGCATCGACCAGCCGTTCCGACTGATCCTCCCGTTCCTGCTGCTCGCGCGCCCCCACCCGGCGCGCCGGACCTGCTCCCGCCCAGGCGGTGAGCGCGACGGCTGCCGCTCCGCCGAGCATCACGAGCGCCGCCACGGGCATCACGACGAACGCGCAGACCACGGCTCCCAGGAACAGGGTGAGCGCGGCTCCGATCTGCGCCACCGTGTGCGCGTAGAAGAACTCCAGCTTCTCGATGTCGGTCATCGCCACGGAGGCCGCGCGGCCCGAATGCTCCCGGCGCCGCCCCGGAACGCTCCGGGAGTAGGCGTCGAAGAGAGCCATCCGCAGCCGCGCCAGCACCCGGTACGCGAGGGCGTGCGACACGTCCATCTCCCGCCAGGTGAGGAAGGTGCGCAGCAGCACGAGGGCGCCGAGCGCCACCCACCAGACAGCCGGAGGACAGGTGCCGTGCACGACGGCGCCGCCGACGCCGAGTGCGGTGAGCACCCCGATGGCGGCGAGGGCGCACAGACTCGTGGTGGCGATCAGGTAGCTGCCGATGATGCGACGCCATTCCGGTCGCAGCGGCGGAAGGAGCCGGGCGAGGATGGCCCATGACGAGGTCACGGAGCCTCCTCCACGAGCACCCCGTCATGGAGCACCCGCACGTCGGCCACGCGGGCGAGCGCCTCGGGGCGGTGGCTGATCATGAGCACGATCCTCTCTTCGGCGACGCGTTCGAGCGTCTCGGCGACGGTCAGGGCGCTGCGGTCGTCGAGGGCGCTGGTCGGCTCGTCGACGAGCAGCACGGGACGACCGGCCAGCAGCGCTCTGGCGAGGGCGAGGCGTTGGCGCTGTCCTCCCGACAGACTCGTCCCGGCCTCCGCCACCATCGCCTCGAAGCCGCCGGGGATGGCCCTGATCTCGTCGAGCACACCCGCCGCGGCACAGGCGCGTTCGACGTCCTCCCGATCCGCACCGAACAGATCGATGTTCTCCCGGATGGTGCCGGCGAAGAGGACGGGCCGCTGCGAGACGACCGCCACATCGCTCGGCTGGAGCGGACGCCGGTCGAGCTCGACCGTTCCCGCTGCCGCGGGCAGGAATCCGAGGACGAGGTCGAAGAGCGTGGACTTGCCTGCGCCCGAAGGCCCGGCGATCGCGTGGACCTCTCCGCGTTCGGCGAGGAGATCGACACCGCGCAGGACGTCACGATCGGCACCGGGGTAGCGGTAGGAGAGCCCGGAGATGCGGAGTTCCTGGCCCCGAGGACGAGCGTGTGTGTCGGGCTCCACCCGCGTCGTTGCGAGAGGGGGCGTTCGACGGAACGCTCCGAGGGCCACGAGCCCTGGTACGGCGGTGAGACCGAGGAAACCCGCGTGCCAGTGTCGGGAGAGCTCACGCACCGGACGGAACGCCTCGGAGGAGAGCAGCAGCAGCGCGTAGACCTCGACGGCCGGCGGCTCACCGGTCAGGACCGCGACGACCGCGAGCCCCGCGGCGACCACCACGCCGGCCTGCACGGCGAGGTCTGTGATGGCCGTCTCCGCGAGCGACGTGCGCATCACGCGTTCGGTGGCCAGGCGCAGCGCCTCCGATCTCGTGTGCAGGCGCGCCCGTGTGGCGGGGACGTCTCCCAGTGCGCGCAACGTCGACATTCCGCGAAGGGACTCGAGAAGGTCGCCGCTGAGAGCCTCGTAGCTGTCCCAGTGCTCGAAGCCTCGACGGGCGAGCATGCGCTTCCACAGCAGCGGGCCGAGCACCGCGAGCAGGATCCCCGCCGCGACGCACAGCGCGATCAGCGGGGACAGCACCGCCACGAGGCACACGGCGATCAGGCTGCCGACGACGAGCTGCACCACGGCGGGGATGTACTTCGACACATAGGCGTCCGTGCCGTCGATCCCGTCGCCGAGCGCGAGCTGCGTCGAGCCGTCCCTGAGACCGGCATCATGCAGTCGCTCCGGCACGAGGACCGCGGAGACGGCCGCGCCCCGAAGGTCTTCCCTCACCCTCCCGCCGAGACGCGCGGCGGCATCTCCCTGCACGATGGTGAGCAGCATCCGCGTCACTCCGATCACGAGGATCACCCCGATGCCGACGACCGCGCCCTGCCCCTCACCGCGCACGAGAGCAGCGAGCGACCACGCGAGAGCCAGCGCCTGCAGCAGGTGCGTCGCGTATACGAGGAGAAGGAGGAGGGTGCTCCAGGCCAGCAGCCAGGGGTGCCGTCGCGCTTCGCGCCACAGCTCGGGGACGATCATCATCGTGAGCCTCCGGGAGAGTCGAGGAAGGCGATCGCATGGAGGATCCACCGCCCTCCGGTCGAGGAGAAGCCGGACACCGGGCGAGCGCCACAGCCTCCGTCGAGGGCCGCGCGGTAGCAGAGACCGGCCGCGGTGAGGTGGGCGTTCCAGAGCGCGGTGCCGATGACCGGTGCCGGAGCCGTGGTCGGCACGGACCAGGAGCGGACGGCGCTCGCACCCCGCACCCAGGCTTGTCCGGAGGCGCGCGCGACACGATCGATCTCCCCGCGCGGGGACAGGCGATCTCGCGCGGAGGTCCGGACGAGGAACTCGGACGTGGACGGCGAGCGCCTGGAGCCGAGAGCACGACGTGCCGCGTCGATCGGCACCGGGGTGTGTGGGAGCTCGACCGCGGCGAGCGGGATCTCGGGGACGAGCCCCCGCCGCAGCCAGCTGTCGACGTCGGAAGCGCGGGGCACGCCGAGCAGTCCGCGCAGCCGGGACGACGGCCCGAACTGCCCGCGCCCCGCCCGCGCACCCAGCAGGAAGCGCACCGCGGCGACCGCGTAGGCGGTGTCGGCGATCCAGAGCGGCCAGGCCCGATGCCGGTAGCGGCCGAAGGATCGACCCGGCTGGACCGTGAACACCACCCGCGCGATGCCGTCCCCCGCGGTGGTCGACGGCCATCCGTCCACGCGATCGGAACGCGGATCACGCCGGAGGAAGAAGCCTCCGTCGTGGTCGACCGCCCAGCGCACACCGACCGCGTCGACGAGGTGCGTCTGCACCGGGTAGCACGCCCCGGCTGAGGGCACCGGGCGACGGCGGATGCTCGTGGCCGTGCCGTCCTCCACCCGATGGAACTCCCCGGGGTGCCACAGTCCGTCGACGAGCTCGCGCACACCGACAGGAGGTTCGTCCGCCACGGCTCCGGTCCGTCCCCAGGCGTTCACCCTCGGGCCGGGCGGCAACGGGCCGGACGGCACCCGCGTCGAGTGCACCTGGTCGAGCGGTGCGGACACGCCATGCTCTTCCCGCAAGCTCTGCGCCATGGTCGGCCTCACATGTGCGGGGCCGGGAGGAGCGTGAAGTCCTCCGGTCCGCCGCTCCAGGTCGTCCGCCAGCCGCGCTCCTGCGCCGCCTCTCGGAACCGGGGCATGCCGAGGTACGAGAACGCCGCCGGTGCGTTGGGGACCAGCCCCGTCACGATCGAGCGCACCACGCGCAGGTCGGTGCGCCGCACGTCGGAGGTCGTGAGGTCGCGCGTGAGCACGCGGTGGCCGCGATCAGCCAGGCGCGCATGGACCTCGTCCATCGTCACCGGTTCCACTGCGCTCAACGGGAGTACTCCCTGCACCGGATCCTGGAACCGGCGCGCCTCTCCGTGCACGGTCGGGTCCAGCCAGACCTGCACGTGTGCGCCGAGGTCGATCACCTTCTCGAACTCGACTCCGGCCGCGGTCGTGTAGTCGGCGTCCGCACGGAACTCGAGGGTGAGTCCCTTGGCCATCAATCCCTCGGCGACGGCGCGGAACACCCATCCGTCCGCCGTCGTGCAGCCCTGCGTGTAGATCCAGGTGTGCACGGCTTCCAGCACGGCCTTCCGTGCGGCACGTGCAGGATCGAGTGCGGCCGAGAACCCCGCGGCATAGAGGCCGCGCTCCGGATCGTGCACGAGAGCACCGATCGCCGGGGCGAATTCCGACGGCATGGCGACCAGCCACACACGCAGGCTGCTCCCCTCCAGATCGTCGAGGAGGCCCGGGACCGTCGCAGGGTCGATGCCGAACGTCGGCCCGTCGAGGTGCCACCACACCTCGAGCGCATCCCGCTCGATCACCTCGATCACCCCGCGGTCGCGCGCATCGTCGAAACCCGCCCCCGTGGCGATGCCGGCGTAGTTGAGATGATGCGTGCGGGGCAGGGAGCGGAAGCGGGATTGCCGCCAGTTCAGGTGCACGAGGGAATCCGGCATCCACACCGAGCCCCCGTCGAGATCGTCGCAGCGCGCCCACAGCGTCGGCGTGGACGCCTCCAGCCGCTGATACGGGAAGCCCGGACGGGAGAGCTGCCAATCGGCGAAGCGCGGAAGATCCGCATCGTCGATGACGGTCTCCCCGTCGGCGCGCAGTTCTTCCGCTGAGGCGACGCGGAGGTCGTGCGGCGGCAGCACGTCGGGCAGCCAGTTGCCGCAGTACCGCTCCACGCCTTCGCCGATGGCCGCGATGCGCGCCTGTGCGGGGTCTCCGAACGAGGTGCCGAGCGAGACCCGATCAGCGGGCCATTCGCCGAGCAGGCGGGCATCGGCCACTGATGCGGTGAGAGCCAGATACCGGTGCGGAGCGCCGATCGGATGCGGAACCTCGCGCACGGAGCGGATGATGCCGGCCTCCGCGTCGACGAGCGCCTCGGCAGGCAGGGTCGCTCGAGCGGTGCGGTGATTCGGGGTGTCGTGCGCGTTCATGCTGTCCTCTCGTAGCGCCAGCGACCGGTCTCGGGCTCGAAGGCCGATCTGGTGCGGCGGG
>NZ_LSJW01000028.1:0-2125 GCF_001557335.1 Microbacterium sp. CCH5-D1 | reverse complement strand
CACCTGTCCCGCCACGAGCCTCGGCTCGGGAGCGCAGATGACCTGCACGGTGCCTCCACACACCGTCACCACCGCCGACGTCGGTCGCGGCCAGGTGCGCAACGTCGCCACCGCGACGGGTGTCCCGCCCGGCGGCGGAACGATCGTGCCGCCGCCGTCGGAGACGACCACGCGGGTGTTCCCGCCGCCGCCGCCCACGCTGGCGGTCACGGGAGGCACTCTCTCGGCCGCTCTCATGGTCGGGGGACTGATGCTCTTCCTCGGGGCCGTTCTCCTGCGACGTCGGCGCACGACGTGACGTCGGCTCGTCGGTGCGGACGGCTCAGCGGCCGTCTGCACCGTCGAGCACGCGCGTGCCGATGAGGGTGAGCCATCGCGACGGCGCTCCCTCCTCGGCATCGACCGGGAACCAGGTGCGCCCGGGGAGCGCAGCGCCCTGCAGCCAGGTGCCGTCGTCCTGACGTGACCGCCTCACGAGATCGAGCGCATCGGTGATCCGCGGATCGGACGCGCGTCCCTCGTGCAGTCGGGCGTCGCGGAAGTGGTCGAGTGCGGTCAGCGCGCTGTACTGGTGCCGACTCGGGTAGACGAAGTGCGAGACGAACGGGCCGACGAGCTCGCCCGTCGACTCGCGGTACAGCAGTCGGCGGCGCAGCAGATACTCCTCGCCCCGGTGCCTCGCCTCGCGCAGGGAATCGTCGCCGGTGAGACGCTCATACGACAGCATGCCGCGCAACGCATTGAGGGTCGAGTGGAACGAGGAGCGCACGGAATCGCCCTCCTCCGCCTCGCAGTTCCATCCGCCGTCGTCGAGCTGGTGCGCCGGGAACCAGCGGGCGAGTTCGGAGACATCGACTCCCAACCAGGCGCCGTTCGCCAGCGTGAAGGCGTTGATGCACACGTCGACCTCACCGCCCCAGAACGGCAGATCCTCGTACTCCCATCGGCAGTTGCGCGCAAGGCGCTCGGCTGTGTCTCCGAGCGCCGAGGCTTCGACGCCCCATTCCCGAAGCTGATTCAACGACCAGCTCGTGGCCGTCCAGGGCTGTATCGGCTGACGCGCCTCCTCGGTCTCGAAGTAGCCGCCCGGGAAGTGCGCTCCGCCGGCCCACTGCCCGTCGGCGTCCTGATGCGCGAGCAGTGCCGCACCCAGTCCCTCGGTCGCCACGCGTCGCCGGGTCGCCTGCCACACCCGTTCCGGTTCTCCCAGGAGGTCGCGTTCCACCTGCCAGCGCAGCGCCGGATCGGAATCGAGCAGCCAGTCCTTGGTCCGAGCCGTGATCGCCATGGGGGCACGCTACCCGTCGACCTACGCCCCCGGAAGGGGGTCTAGCTGCGCGTGACAGTGAACCCGGCTCCGCGCACGCGTGGCGAGAGGCGGGATCAGACGAAGCGGACGGTCTGCTGCAGCCGCGTGCGCACGTCGAACAGCTCGTTGCCGCCGATCGCGCGCCCCTGGGGGACGCCTTGCCGCAGGACCATCGCCAGCGCGCTGCGCCGCACCACGACGACCGGCACTCCGCGACTCGTGCCGAGCGGGGTGACGGCCTGGGCGAGGTCGTCGTCGGGCAGCACGATGATCGCGCCGCCGAACTTGACGCGCGCTGCCTTGGCGACGGCGCGCATCCGGCCCAGGGCCGCGGTGACCGGTGCGCGGGTGCCGACGCTCGGGCCGGTGATCTCTCCGCGACGGAAGCCGACCACTCCGCCGAAGTCCTCCGACATCACGCCGTACAGGCCGGATGGGCCGAGCACCACGTGATCGAGCTTGTCGTCGGCATCCGCTCCCACCGCGACGTCGTGCCACACCGTGAAGCCCATGCCGAGGTCGGACACCGTGCGGGCCGTGGCCTCTTCTGCCAGGGCGTCGGCGAGGAGTCGACGCAGATCGCGCGGAGCCGAGCGCACGAGGGCGGGGTCGTAGGGATCGGGCACCTCGACGCCGCGGCCGGCCCATTCGCGGATGAGTGCGAGGTAGCGCTCACGACGCCATCCGCCGGGGTGGCCGTAGGAGCGGGCGCGGGGGCGGGTGTCGGTGCGGGCTGCGGGCGGGCGCCATCCGCTCCACTCCGCCGCGGGGTCGGCTGCTGCGCCGGGCGTCGTGGTCGGTACGCCGGTGCGGCGG
>NZ_LSJW01000273.1:0-10851 GCF_001557335.1 Microbacterium sp. CCH5-D1 | reverse complement strand
GTAGGGAAGGCTGTCGGCTCCCGTGGTGGCGAGGTCGCCGCCTGTGGAGCCGCCGTTACCTGCGGAACCGCCGTTACCCGCGGAACCGCCGTTACCCGGTGTCGTCGCTCCGCCACCGGACGCGGCCGTGACGCTCAGAGCTGCAGTGACCTCGGTGCCGTCGGGCTGGATCACGGCGAGCGTGTGCGCACCGGCCGGAGTGTTCGCCGGAATGGTCACCGTGCGCTGGAACGAGCCGTCCGCACCGGCGGTCGCCGTGCCCAGCTGCACCGGGTCGGAACGCAGCTCGAGCCGCAGCTGAGCGCCCTCTGCGAAGCCGCTGCCCGTCACCGTGACCGTGCCACCGGCCTGCACGGATGCCGCGCCGAGCTCGACCTTCGCCGGAGCCTCGGGCTCGGGGGTGAGCGGAGGTGTGACGCCGGCCTCGGTCACCCACTTCTCGCCCGCATCCGACTTGGTCACCGTGAACGTGTCGTAGACGGCACCGACGGGGAGGTCCGTCGTGGCGTCCGTCTGCTTCTCGGCCAGGTACGACCGGTAGACCAGCTGATTCTTCGAGACGTCGATCACCTGGTAGGTCGTCACGCCCTGACCGCGCAGCACCTGGGTGGCGCCGTTGTTGGTCCAGACGTTCTTCTCCGGCGTCTCCAGGTCGTAGTGCTTCGCGCCCGAGTTCGAGACGACGTAGACCGGGCCCGTGGTGAGGCCGGGGGTCTCGGTCGCGTCGGTGTTCACGTATCCGCGGGCGTACGTGTGGTCGTGTCCCATGAGAACCAGGTCGATGTCGTTGCGCTGGAAGACCGGCAGCCACTCGGCGCGGAGGATGGGCTCATCGCGCCCGGCCGAGGCCGAGAACACGGGCTGGTGGAACGTGACGACGTTCCACTTCGACGGGCTGTTCTGCAGCAGCAGGTCGAGCCATGCACCCTGGAAGCGCGTCCACAGGGTGCCGATCTGCGACGAGGGGCACTCCGCCCCCGTGCACGACGGGAGGCCGGCCGGGGTGAGGAACGTCGTGTCGCGAGTGGCGTTCAGGGTGATGAAACGCACGCCCTGGTAGTCGGTGTAGTACGCGGTCTCTGCGGCGAACGAGCTCCAGTGGTCGAAGAACGCGCGGTACTGCTGCGCGACCTCGGAATCGCCCTTCGCCAGGTTCGCCAGTTCGCCGATGGAGCTGGTCGACGGGTTGTTGCGCGGGTACTCGAACGCCGCCTTCCACGCCGTGAGCAGCTTGTCGCCGGAGTACTCGTGGTTGCCGGGGGCGGCCATCACGTTCGTACGGACGGCCGAATCCTTCATGCCCTTGAACCAGTTGACCCACTCGTTCTCGTTGCTCGACGTGTTGATCAGGTCACCCGCGTGCACGGAGCCGATCGAGCGGGGAGCCTGCGCCTCGGCCTGCTTCACGACGCTCGGCCACGTGGTGTCCAGACCGATCTGGGCGTCGCCGTAGTAGATGAACTGGAAGTCGGTCGCGGACGGATCCGCGGTGCGGAAGGTGAACCAGTCGCTCCAGCTTCCGGGCAGGCCGACGCGGTAGCGGTACTCGGTGGCAGCGGTGAGACCCGTCACCGTCGCCGAGAAGTGCTTGTTCGGGTTGCCGTTCACGACACCCGCGTCGTACGCGTCGACCGTGCGGGTCTCTCCGCCGGCGGACGGGGCGATCTCGACCTGTCCGACCGTGTGCGAGGCGTCGCCTGCGAGCCAGGAGAACGACTGCGAGACGGCCGGCTGTTCGGTCGGGGTGAGGATGACGCGCGTCGGCGGCGCGACGACGGGGGTGCCAGGTGCGGAGGCCTTCACGAGGGTCAACGCGGACATGTCGAAGAAGATGTCGGAGCTGGTTGCGCGGTCCTGGAACAGCGACACCGCGATCGTGTTGGTGCCGTCGTGCAGGAGGGTTCCCTCGGCGCTGAACGTGCTCGTGAGCGGGTCGCCGTTGCCATCGCCCGCGTACTCGACGTTGGTGGTGTCGGTGATCCTGCCGTCGACGTAGCGGGCCACCTCCTGGCCGTTGATCCACACGATGATGGCGTCGTCGTAGGTGATGGTGCTCTGCAGGGCGGCGACCTGCTCGGCGACGCCTGCCTCGAGCTCGAACGTCGTGCGGAAGAAGTAGGTCGGCACAGTCGGGGCCGCCGTGCCGTCGAGGTAGTGGTTGAGCAGGGTCTTGGGCGTCTGCGGGCCGACCGGTGCGAGCTTCCCGCCCTTGGCGCCGAACGAGCCCGGAGCCGTCTTCCACGCGCTGTCGTCGTAGGCAGGCAGTGTCCAGTCGCGGAGGGCTGCGGGTGCGGGAGACGGGTCGGATCCGTCGTCGAGGTAGTGCCAGGCGGTGTCGCCGGTGATCAGCGAGCCCGTCGGCACTTCGGGGTCGGGGGCGGCAAGAGCCGCGGGGGCGACGACGGCGCCGCCGAGCAGGGCGAGGAGCGCGACGGACGTCAGTCCGCGACGCCGCCACCGCACCGCAGGGGTGGGGGAGGTCATGTCAGTCCTTCGAGGTGGGGTTTCCGTGCTCAGCCGCACGGGGCCCCTCCACCCCATCGAAGCGGGATGACCGGGCGCTGACCTCCGGGCGACAGGAAGGTGAACTCCGTTCACGATGTCGCCCGGCCGAAACGGAGACCGACTGCGCGGGGAGCGGCGTGTCGAGGGATGGCGCGCCGGCGCGCGGACGGATGGTCTGGGTTTTCGCCGGGGCGGGAGACGGCCCCGGCGCGGACGGCTCGCCCCGGTACGCTGGAACCCATGCTCAACATGGCTGACGGCCTCGCTCGTCTCGGTGCGCTCGCCGAGAACCCGGTCGTCCGCACCCTGGCGACTGCCTTCGACGAAGCGGGCTTCGACCTCGCGGTCGTCGGCGGTCCGGTGCGTGATGCCCTGCTCGGCCGTGACACGCACGATCTCGATTTCACGACGAACGCGTCCCCCGACGACATCCTGGCCATCGTCACGCCCATCTCCACCGCGCAGTGGGACATCGGTCGCGCGTTCGGCACGATCGGCGCACGCGTGCAGCGTGAACAGGTCGAGATCACGACCTATCGCGCGGACAGCTACGACGGTGTGACCCGCAAGCCCACCGTGGAGTTCGGCGACACCATCGACGGCGACCTCGTGCGCCGCGACTTCACCGTGAACGCCATGGCGCTGCAGGTGCCGTCCGTGAAGCTCGTCGACCCGACCGGCGGGGTGGAAGACCTCATCGCCGGCGTCCTGCGCACGCCGGCGGATCCTCGGGTGTCGTTCGGCGACGACCCGCTCCGGATGCTGCGCGCCGCTCGCTTCAGCGCCCAGCTCGGCTTCCAGGTCGAGGAGGCGACGACCGCGGCGATCACCGAGCTGCGCGAGACGCTGAAGATCGTCAGCCCCGAGCGCGTCCAGTCCGAGCTGGTGCGCCTCATGCAGACCGACGACCCGGTGCGCGGCATCCGCGTGCTGGTGGACACCGGGCTGATCGACGAGTTCCTCCCCGAAGTGACCGAGCTGCGCCTCGAAGTCGACGAGCACCACCACCACAAGGATGTCTACGAGCACTCGCTGACCGTGCTCGCCCAGGCCATCGAGCTCGAGCACTCCCGTCATCCCGGAGCCGTACCGGATGTGCCGCTGCGCATCGCTGCGCTGCTGCACGACATCGGCAAGCCGCGCACGCGCAAGCTCGAGGCCGGGGGCGTCGTCACGTTCCACCACCACGACGTCGTGGGTGCGCGGATGGCGCGCAAGCGGCTGCAGGCGCTGCGTTTCGACACCGAGACCACGAACGCCGTCGCCACGCTCATCGAGCTGCACCTGCGCTTCTTCGGCTACGCCGAGGGGGCGTGGACGGACGCAGCCGTGCGCCGCTACGTGCGCGACGCCGGCGACCTGCTGGAACGCCTGCACATCCTCACCCGTGCCGACGTGACCACACGGAACAAGCGCAAGGCCGGCCGTCTCGCGAGCGCGTACGACGACATCGAGTCGCGCATCGCCGCGCTCCGCGAGCAGGAGGAGCTCGACGCCATCCGCCCGGAGCTCGACGGCAACCGCATCCAGCAGGTGCTCGGGATCGGACCGGGCCGCGAGGTCGGTGAGGCCTATCGGTTCCTGCTCGACCTGCGCCTGGACGAGGGTGTGCTCGGTGCGGACGTCGCCGAGCAGCGACTGCGCGAGTGGTGGGCTGCGCGCGACTGACCGCGCACAGTGACCGCGCACAGTGACCGCGCTCGGTGGCCGCACTGTGGTGGCCGCACTGTGGTGGCCGCACTGTGGCGGCTCAGACCAGGGGCGAGGTCACGATCGCTGCGCTGTCGGGCGGCAGCGTCACGAGCGAGTCCTCCCGACGGAACCCCGACGTGGAAAGCAGCACCCTGGTGCGGGCTCCCACGTCGAACGCCTGCGACGTCGATGCGAGGTTGACCACCACGGAGAGGTCTCCGCGGTCGATGCGGTAGACCCGCCGTTCGGGCGTGCCGTCGGTCTCTCGGACCTCCACCGCGGTGTGCGTGGAGTCGGGGTCGGTGAGGGCGGGCCACTCTTTCCGCAGCGTCACGAGGTCGCGGTACAGGGCGAGCATCCGCGCGTGCTCCGGATCGTCGAGCTCGCTCCAGTCGAGGTGGGAGCGGGCGAACGTGTCGGGGTCCTGTGGGTCGGGCACCGCATCCCGATCCCACCCCATGAGGGCGAACTCGGCGGTCCGCCCCTCGGCGACGGCGCGGCCGAGCTCGGGTTCGGGGTGCGAGGTGAAGAACTGCCAGGGGGTGGACGCACCCCACTCCTCGCCCATGAAGAGCATCGGAGTGCCGGGGGCGGTGAGGGTCAGGACCGCAGCGACGGCCAGGCGATCCGGAGAGAGGGTGGCGGAGAGGCGGTCGCCTGCCGCGCGGTTGCCCACCTGATCGTGGTCCTGCGCGAAGGTCACGAGTCGCCACGTCGGCACTTCGGGTGGGATCGGCGCGCCGTGGGGACGTCCGCGGAAGGACGAGAACGTGCCGTCATGGAAGAACCCGTGCTCGGTCACCTTCGCCAGGGCATTCTCCGCGGCGAAGTCGGCGTAGTAGCCGCCGGTCTCCCCCGTGAGGGCCACATGGACGGCGTGGTGCCAGTCGTCTGACCACTGCGCGCTCAGGCCGTAGCCACCGGCCTCACGGGGCAGGATGAGCGTCGGATCGTTGAGGTCGGACTCGGCGATCAGGGCGAGCGGACGATCGAGCTGCACCGACAGCGCGTCGACGCGTTCGGCGAGTTCGCGGAGGATGTGCACAGGGCTCTGATCGTGCAGAGCATGCACCGCATCGAGACGCAGCCCGTCGACATGCAAGTCCTGCAACCACATCAGGGCGTTGTCGATGACGTAGTCGCGCACGGCCGGTTCGTCGAGGTTGACCGAGTCGCCCCACGCCGTGCTCTCGCCCTCGCGCAGGTAGGGGCCGAACAGGGGCAGGTAGTTGCCGCTCGGACCGAGGTGGTTGTAGACCACGTCCTGCACCACGGCGAGCCCGTGCCCGTGCGCGGCATCCACGAACCGCTGGTACGCGGCAGGGCCCCCGTACGCCTCGTGCACCGCGTACCAGAGCACTCCGTCGTAGCCCCAGTTCCAGCGCCCGTTGAAGGCGTTGACCGGAAGCAGCTCGACGTGCGTCACCCCCAGCTGCACCAGGTGAGGCAGGCGCGTGATCGCGGCGTCGAGCGTCCCCTCCGGCGTGAACGTGCCGAGGTGCAGTTCGTAGACCAGGCCTCCGGCGAGCTGCCGTCCCGCCCATCCCGCATCGCTCCAGGCGAAGTCGCCGACGTCGAACGCCGCGGATGCCGCGTGCACACCGTCGGGCTGTCGGCGAGAGCGCGGATCCGGCCGCAGCTCGGGATCGTCGTCGAGGACGAACCCGTAGCGTTCGCCGGTTTCGAGCTCGTCGCCGGCTCGCCACCATCCGCCTGACGTCGGATCGAGATCGGTCTGCGTCGTGCTGCCGTGTCGAGAGGTTCGTCTCAGCCGCACCCTGCTCGCCTTCGGTGCCCAGACCTCGATCATCGATACCCCGCCGTCATCGATACCCCGCCGTCATCGATACCCGCCGTCATCGATACCCGCCGTCACCGTCGTGCCGTCATCGAGCACACGGATTTCATCGGGCGAGCTCGAGCAGAGCCACCGGATACGTGTCCAGCAGCTCGGCCAGCCGGACCGGCCCCGGTCCGATGCGTCGGCCGGTCAGCAGGTCGGTGGCGGGGAGGTCGGGGCGCATCATGACAGTGTCGCCCCATCCTCCGCGGCGCGCCAGCCCCATCGGAAGACGGGTGGCCACGACGGTGATCCCTCCGCGATGAGCCGCGACAGCATGGTCGGCTGCCGCGCCCTCGACGACAGCGGGACGGTAGAACCGGAACAGCTCGGGGTTGTCTCGACGGGCCCGCAGTGCTCGCGACGTGACGAGCAGCTTCGCCCGCGCAGAGTCGTCGACGGCGGGGAGGATGCCCCGCGCGACCTCCGCGTCGAGCTCCGCGAGCATCCGCCTCCGCAGCTCGAAGTCGACCGGTCGACGGTTGTCGGGGTCGACGAGGGAGAGGTCCCACAGCTCCGTGCCCTGATACACGTCGGGGACGCCGGGCGCGGTGAGCTGCAGCAGCTTCGCGGAGAGCGAGTTGGAGCGGCCGGCCGCCAGGATCTCGTCCACGAAGCGTTCCAGGATCGGGGCGGCTTTGCCCTCGAGCGCCTGCGCGATCGTCGCGAGGCCCTCCTCGAACCGCGCATCCGGATGCTGCCAGGTCGTGGCCTCCGCGGCCTCGCGTGCCGCCTTGGTCGCATAGGCGAGGAAACGCTCGGAGGAGAGGGGCCACGCACCGACCGCCGCCTGCCAGAGGAGGGCATCCAGCGGACCGTGGCCGGTGGTCGCGATGGTGCGGAGTTCACCCAGCACCTCGGCCCAGCGCTCGGGGATCTCGGAGAGGACCGACAGTCGGGCGCGCACATCCTCCGAGCGCTTCGTATCGTGCGTCGACAGCGTGGTCATCGAGTGGGGCCAGGCGCCGAGCCTGGCGTTCTGCCGCCGATGGAAGTCGTCGACCGTCACGGCGGGGATCGCGGGGTCGGCGCCCACCTCGGTGAGCGTTCCCAGTCGGGTCAAGCGGTAGAACGCGGTGTCCTCGACGCCCTTCGCCATCACCGCTCCGGTTACCTGAGGGAAGCGCTGCGCGACCTCGAGTCGGGGGTCGGACAGCAGCGGCTCGAGCTCGGCGAAGGCCGCCGAGAGGTCGGGGCGGCGTCGACGGGCCTCGGTGAACGCGACGCGCAGATGCTCGCGCCCCTCGGGGAGGTACGAGCGATAGACCGGGAAGCACGCCACGAGTTCAGCCAGGGCGTCATCGGCGTGCACGATCCCGTGGGGCAGAGTGCGCACGAGCCGGCGCACCTCCGCCTGCAGCAGCCCGTCGGCGATCATGCGCTTGGAGTCGTGGATCAGGTCAGGCCACGCGGGGGCGGCCGGGAGCCCGGTCTCCGCACGCAGCCTCTCGTCGAGACTGTCGAGAGCGTCGACTCCCGCACGGTCGACGAAGAGCCGATCGATGTCGGCGAGAGCGTCGTATCCGGTCGTTCCATCGGTGCGCCACCACGCGGGCAGGGCTTCGCCCGGTTCGAGGATCTTCTCGACCAGCGTGTACGCCCGCCCCGTCGCGTCAGCCAGGCGCTCCAGATATCCGGTCGGATCGACGAGCCCGTCGGGGTGATCGACACGTAGTCCGTCCGCGAGCCCGCTGCGGATCCATCGGATGATCTCGCGATGCGACTCCGCGAAGACGTCCGGCAGCTCGACTCGGAGGCCGGCGAGCTCGGAGACGGCGAAGAACCGTCTGTAGTTGAGATCGGTGTTCTGCTCCTCCCAGTAGCGGAGGTCGTAATGCTGGGCGGCGAGCAGTGCGGGAAGATCGTCGGCCAGCTGCGCCGTGCCGGGGGCGAGCGGCAGCACGTGCTCGAAGTACGTCAGCACCCCGTCGGGCGCGTCGGGTGCCGGGGTCGTGTCGACGGCGAAGAGGCGCTCGGTGATCGCCTGTTCCGGTGATGAGCCCAGGATCGGCAGGATCAGACGCCCACCGCCGGCCGCCCAGTCGATGTCGAAGGCCGCCGCGACACGGGTCTCCCTCCCCAGACGCAGCACCTCCCACCACCAGGCGTTCTGGCGTGGGGCACCGACTCCCATGTGGTTGGGCACGATGTCGGCGAGGATCCCGAGCCCTGCGGCCCGAGCGGCGGCGGCGAAGCGCTCGAGTCCTTCCTCGCCTCCGCGCTCGGGGTCGACGCGTCCGTGGTCGACCACGTCGTAACCGTGGTTCGAGCCGCTGACCGCCGCGAGCACGGGGGAGAGGTACGCCCAGGAGACGCCGAGGTCGGCGAGGTAATCGGTCACCCCTGCCGCGGAGTCGAGGGGGAAATCGGCGGTGATCTGCAATCGGTAGGTGGAGAGCGGACGCAGGGTCACGACGCCGCCTGCCCGCTCTGGGCGCGGAGGGAGGCGTCGACCGAGTCGTCGGCGGCCTCCGGCACTCCGTCGATCTCCTGCAGCACCAGGGTCGCCTTGCCGTCGAGCGGGATGCCGTCCCCGGGCTCCAGCGCGCGATCCGCGGCCAGTTCGCCTGCGGTGTCGACGACGATCCGCCATTGCGCACCGTGGCGCTCGTCGGGGATGACGAGGTCGATCGGCTCGTCGCCGCTGTTGAAGTAGACGAGGAAGTTCACGTCGGTGACGGGGCGCCCTCGCGAATCGTTCTCGCGGATGCCCTGTCCGTTGAGGAACATCCCCACGGAGCGCCCGAATCCGGAATCCCAGTCCTCCGGGGCCATCGGTCGGCCATCGGGGCGCAGCCAGACGACGTCGGGGATGCGGTCGTCGTCGGACCGGCCGGGGCGACCGTCGAAGAAGCGGCTGCGGCGGAAGGTGGGATGCTCACGGCGGAGTCGGGCCACGGCGGCGGTGAACTCGACGAGGGGCAGGTCGGCCGCCTCCCAGTCGATCCAGGTGAGCTCGTTGTCCTGCGCGTAGCCGTTGTTGTTGCCATGCTGCGTGCGGCCGAGCTCGTCGCCGTGGGAGATCATCGGCACGCCCTGCGAGAGCAGCAGCGTGGCGAGGAAGTTCCGCTGCTGACGCGCGCGGCGCCGGTTGATGTCGATGTCGTCGGTCGGTCCCTCCGCGCCCATGTTGTCGGAGCGGTTGTGGGATTCGCCGTCGTTGTTGTCCTCGCCGTTCGCCTCGTTGTGCTTCTCGTTGTACGAGACGAGGTCGCGCAGGGTGAAGCCGTCGTGCGCAGTGACGAAGTTGATCGAGGCGACGGGTCGTCGGCCGGAGTGCTCGTACAGGTCGGCGGACCCGGTGAGGCGGGAGGCGAACTCGCCGAGTGCCTGCGGCTCACCGCGCCAGAAATCGCGCACGGTGTCTCGGTACTTGCCGTTCCACTCCGTCCACTGCGGCGGGAAGTTGCCCACCTGGTAGCCCCCGGGGCCGATGTCCCACGGCTCGGCGATGAGCTTCACCTGCGAGACGATCGGGTCCTGCTGCACGAGCTCGAAGAACGCCGCGAGGCGGTCGACGTCGTAGAACTCGCGGGCGAGGGTCGCCGCGAGGTCGAAGCGGAACCCGTCGACGTGCATCTCGGTCACCCAATAGCGCAGCGAGTCCATCAGCAGCTGCAGGGCATGCGGATTGCCCGCGTTCAGACTGTTGCCCGTGCCGGTGTAGTCCGTGTAGTAGCGCTTGTCCTCTTTGAGTCGGTAGTACGCCTCGTTGTCGATACCGCGCATCGAGAGCGTCGGGCCGAGGTGGTTGCCCTCCGCGGTGTGGTTGTAGACCACGTCGAGGATGACCTCGATCCCGGCCTCGTGCAGGGTGCGCACCATCGCCCGGAACTCCTGCACCTGCTGGCCGTGCTCGCCCGTCGCGGAGTAGGTGTTGTGCGGGGCGAAGAACCCCAGGGTGTTGTAGCCCCAGTAGTTCGACAGCCCCTTCTCCTCGAGCACGGAGTCGTCGACGAACTGGTGCACGGGCATGAGCTCCAGCGCCGTGATGCCGAGGCGCTGGAGGTGCTCGACGACGGCGGGGTGGGCGATGCCGGCGTAGGTGCCTCGGAGCTCTTCGGGGATGTCGGGATGCCGCTGGGTGAGACCCTTCACGTGCGCCTCGTAGATCACGGTCTCGGCATAGGGGGTCTTCAGCGGTCGATCACCCGCCCATTCGAAGAAGGGATTGACCACGACGCTCTTGACCATCGCGGCCGCGGAGTCGTCGTCGTTGCGCGAGTCGGGATCGCCGAAGTCGTAGCCGAAGAGGGGCTGGCCCCAGTCCATCCGCCCGGCGACGGCCTTGGCGTACGGGTCGAGCAGCAGCTTGTTCGCGTTGAAGCGCTGCCCCTGGGCGGGGTCGTACGGTCCGTGCACGCGGTAGCCGTAGAGCTGCCCCGGCTGCACCGTGGGAAGGTAGCCGTGCCAGACGAACGCGTCCACCTCGGTGAGGGGCACGCGGGTCTCCGTGCCGTCCTCATCGAACAGGCACAGCTCGACACGCTCGGCGCCTTCGCTGAAGAGGGCGAAGTTCGTCCCCTGACCGTCGAAGGTCGCCCCGAGCGGATATGCGGTTCCGGGCCAGATCTCGCCGCTCATGCGGCGACGGTGTGGTTGCGGGTGCCGGCTGCCATGGCATCGACGATACTCACTGCACGCTCGAAATCGTAGACCTGCGCGACCTCCACCGAGCGGGGATACGGGTGGCCCAGATAGCAGACGAAAAGCGGTGGCACGACGTCGATGTAGCCGACGGGACGATCGTGGCTGACGACGTAGCGGTCGAAGCCGACGCGCTCGCACACGGCTTCGACCGCTACGTCGTCAGC
>NZ_LSJW01000272.1:0-1682 GCF_001557335.1 Microbacterium sp. CCH5-D1 | reverse complement strand
ACGTCGGCCTCGGCGCAACGACCTCCATCCACTCGTCTGCTCGGGCGGGATCCCCGCCTCGGCCCACAGCCGGAGACGGTCGAAGCTCCTCGCGGTCAGCCACCAGACGAAGCGTCGGGTGATGAGCGGATCGAGCGCTCGTCCGATCCAGCCGCATCCTGGGGCGTAGTCGTAGCCCGTGACGAACCGCACGCCGTCCTCTGTCGGCACGTACCGCCAGTATCCGCGCCCTGTGCCCAGGGGCGAGAACGCGTCTTCGGTATCGAAAAGCAACGCGGAGGTGCGCTCCCCCGCAGCGCTCTCCTTCGTCGCCAGCGAGATGCCGGTCCCGCGGATGGTGTGCAGCCGGAGATCGAGCTCGTATCGGAACTCCTGTGCTCCGTCCGCCCTGGTGCGCTGCGGCGCGATGTCCGTGAAACGCGCATCCCATCGCACGTGCGAAGCCGGGTCCTGGGTGAGCCGCCACACCTCGTCCAGGGGAGCCCGGATCAGCACCTCGACGTAGAGGGCCCGATCCTTCCGCGACCGTTGACGGGGAGATGCGGAGGCCATGCGCCCATCGTAGGGGCACCGCACGAACCGCATAGGATTGTTCCCGTGACGAGACCTCGCCTTTACTCCGGAATGCAGCCCTCCGCCGACTCCCTCCAGATCGGCAACTACATCGGCGCGCTGCTCCAGTGGCGGGACCTGCAGACCTCCTACGACGCCTACTTCTCGGTCGTCGACCTGCACGCGATCACGGTGGCCCAGGACCCGGCAGAGCTCCGCGAGAAGACGCGCCGCACCGCTGCGCAGTACATCGCCGCGGGCATCGAGCCGTCGCTGTCGACCCTGTACGTGCAGTCCCATGTGCGCGCGCATGCCGAGCTGGCGTGGATCCTGAGCACCATCACCGGCTTCGGAGAGGCCGGGCGGATGACGCAGTTCAAGGACAAGTCGTCGCGCTACGGGGCCGACTCGACGAGCGTGGGACTGTTCACGTATCCGGTGCTCATGGCCGCCGACATCCTGCTCTACCAGACCGACGTCGTGCCGGTCGGCGATGACCAGAAGCAGCATGTGGAGCTCACGCGCGATCTCGCCGAGCGCTTCAACTCGCGGTTCGGAGAGACCTTCACCGTTCCGATGCCGGTCATCCAGAAGGAGACGGCGCGCATCTACGACCTGCAGAACCCGACGTCCAAGATGTCGAAGTCGGCCGAGAGCGACGCCGGCGTGCTGTGGATGCTCGACGACCCGGCGAAGTCGGCGAAGAAGGTCATGCGCGCGGTGACCGACAACGAGGGCTCGGTGCGCTTCGACCGCGAGAACAAGCCCGGTGTCTCGAATCTGCTGACCATCTACGCGGCGCTGACCGGACGCCAGATCCCGGCGATCGAGGACGAGTACGCCGGTCGTGGCTACGGCGATTTCAAGAAGGGTCTCGCCGAGGTCGTCGTGAACGAGTTCGAGCCGGTGCGCGCGCGCGCTCTGGAGCTGCTCGACGACCCCGCGGAGCTCGACCGCATCCTCGCCGAGAACGCCGCACGCGCCGACGCCGTCGCCGACGAGACGCTCTCGAACGTGTACGACCGGGTGGGTCTGCTCCGGCGCGTCTGACGCTCGCCTTAGGATGGGGGTCGTGACCGATCCGCAGCTGCCTCCCCCATCCGGCGCCGTGCCCTCCGATCCGCCTGTGC
>NZ_LSJW01000271.1:0-369 GCF_001557335.1 Microbacterium sp. CCH5-D1 | reverse complement strand
TTTCGCGACTCCCCTCACCTCCGATACCAGGGCCGACGACGAGGCGAACCGCCGCATCGTCGACCACACCCCGGCGGGGAGGTGGGGGGACGTCGCCGACCTCATGGGGGCGACCGTCTTCCTCGCCAGTCCCGCCTCCGACTTCGTCAACGGACATGTGCTGTCGGTCGACGGCGGCTACCTGGTGCGCTGACAGCGGCGCGCCTCCACACCCAACGAACAGGACACCCTCCCCATGGTCACTTCACGATCCGCTCTCTCACGCGAGGAGATCGTCACCCGCATGCAGGAGCTCCTCGGCGCCGACCAGGTCGAGACCGAGGCGCAGGCGCTGCGCGAGGCGAGCGTCGACCGCTTCAAGAAGTACAC
>NZ_LSJW01000270.1:0-7842 GCF_001557335.1 Microbacterium sp. CCH5-D1 | reverse complement strand
ACGTCACCGCGTTCGTCGATCGCCTCCCCACCGCAGGTGAGACCGTCGCCGGCGGAAGGCTGTCCCGAGACCTGGGAGGGAAGGGCGCGAATCAGGCCGTCGCCGCCGCCAAGCTCGGCGGGAGAGTCCGCATGATCGGCGCCGTCGGGGATGACGCCGACGGGGCCTGGACCCGAGACGAGATGGATCGGGCCGGGGTGGACACCACCGACCTCCGCACCGTCGATGCCCCGACCGGAACGGCACTGATCGTCGTGGATTCCGACGCCGAGAACCAGATCGCGGTGTGCCCGGGAGCGAATGATCGGGTGAGTCTCGACGGCGTGACCTTCCGAGAGGAGGAGGCGGTGCTCATGCAACTGGAGATCGCGCTCAGCATCGTCGAAGAGGTCGCCGCAACGGCGCCCGGCTTCATCGCCGTCAACGCCGCTCCCGCCCAGCCGCTACCCGAAGCGCTGCTGAGTCGCGTCGATCTGTTCATCGTGAACGAGACCGAGCGCGAGCTCATGCCCGAGCTCGCCGAGGCCGAACTCGTCGCGGTCACCTACGGCGCGGCCGGCGCCGCCCTGTATCGCCGTGGCGAGGAGATCACCCGGGCTGACGGCATCCCCGCCGAGGCCGTGAACACGGTCGGCGCGGGGGATGCGTTCTGCGCGACACTCGTGCTCGCGCTGCGCGCAGGGCACGCGCCTGCCGACGCTCTCGAAGCCGCGTGCGCCGTGGGGTCTGCGGCCGTGTCGCACCTCTCATCGCAGCCGCCGTTCGAGCACCTGAGTCGGTACCTGCCGGTGCGGTGACGGGAGAAGGCTCCGACGCGCTACTCCCAGACCGTGATGGTCACGTCGACGGAGTTCGCGTCGTAGCGAAGCACCTGGATCGCTGCGTACCGATCAGATTGGAGCCGGACGCACGTCGTGGGTGCCTCCAGCTGGTGGGGGTCGAGGGACGACCCGCGCGACCACCCGGTCGCCGCGGCACACGTCGCGTAGTCCGCGTTACCCGAACCCAAGACCACGGTGGAGGCGCCGTACCCCAGGACCAACCTGTCACCGCTGTAAGAAAGAGTGTCCGAGTAGACGAAGTCCGCGGCACCGAAGTTCGGGAGCGCCGAGTTCAAGTCGAGCGTGTCCCCCCGCTTGGCGAGCGTCAGAGTGGCCGTCGCACGGATGTCGTGAACGTCTTCCGGCGCGACCGTGTACGGCAACGCCGCGCGGAGCTCCCTGTTCTCATCGCGCAGTTCTGCGATCGCTTCCTGCCGGACCTCGAGTTTCGCGTTCGCGGAATCCAGTTCCTGCTCGAGTTCATCGATCTTCTGATCGCGGGCCGTGATGGTCCCATCCCGATCCACGACAGTGTTCAGCAGCGGGATCACCACCGCCGCGAAGCCGATGATCGAGGCGGCGAGCGTGATGAGCGCGGCTCGCCATCCCATCAAAGAAGTGCGGTACTCGCTGCGTTTCATGACCAGACACTAGCGGTCGATTCGCGCCGCACCACCACCGTCATCGACGACCCGAAGCATGCGGAAAGAAGAAGGCCCGGCTTCCTCGAAAGGAACCGGGCCATCTTGAACTGTGCGCGAGGGGGGACTTGAACCCCCACGTCCTTACGGACACTGGCACCTGAAGCCAGCGCGTCTACCATTCCGCCACTCGCGCGAGTGGTCTCGTTCCGAAGAACTCAACTTCCCAAAGATATCATGCGTTTTCGGGCTCGTTGCACACTCGACGGGGGTCTTCGGCGGCGTTCCCCCAGGACACCTGGCTACGATGTCCCTACCAGCCGGCATGCCAGAGGAGCCCAGTGGGACTACTTGACAGCTTTGAGAAAGGTCTCGAGCGCGCAGTGAACAGCGCGTTCGCCAAGACCTTCCGTAGCGGCATCCAGCCCGTGGAGATCGCTTCGGCGCTGCGGCGCGAAGCCGACACGAAGGCCGCTGTCGTGAGCCGCGACCGCATCATCGCGCCCAACAGCTACATCGTTCGCCTCAGCGACGACGATGCCGAGCGGATGCGCGGGCTCGGTGGCGCTCTCACCGATGAGCTGCATGCTCTTCTCACCAAGCACGCCACGTCGCAGGGGTACAGCTTCGCCGGGCCGCTCTCGATCACCCTCGAGGCCGACGAGAAGGTCGCCACCGGCACGGTGCGCGTCAGCTCCGGCACGGTCGAGGGCCGCGTCAGCTGGCAGGCCGTGGTCGACGTCGACGGCCGCCGCCACTCGATCTCGCGCGCTCGCACGGTGATCGGACGCGGTTCGGATGCCGACATCACGATCGCCGATGCCGGTTCGAGCCGCAAGCATGTCGAGATCCTGTGGGACGGCGAGCGCGCCATGATGCGCGACCTGGGATCCACCAACGGCACGAAGGTGAATGGCCAGAAGCTGCGCGAAGCCGCGCTCCCCACCGACACCACGATCACGATCGGACGCACCGACCTGGTGTTCCGCATCGTCCCCGTGGCCGCCCCCTCGCGGCCGACGTCCAGAGGCGACGACGCCACCCGAGCGTTCGGAGCCCTCGGGTGAGTGAACTGATCCTCCTTCTGCTCCGCATCGGGTTCCTTCTCCTGATGTGGTTCTTCGTGTTCGGGGTGGTGTACTCGCTCCGGGCAGACCTGTTCGGAGTGCGCGTGCGCAAGCTGCCCGCCGAGGCGACCGCCGGAGCCCCCGCACAGGCGGCTGCGCCCGCGGCACCCGTCGCGAAGCCGGCTTCCGCCCGCCCCTCCACGGGCCCGGCGACGGTCGCGACAGCCAAGCGGCTCGTGATCACCTCCGGCCCGAAGGCAGGCCTGGAGCTGCCGCTCAGCGCCGACTCCCTCACGATCGGCCGCTCCAGCGAATCCGCTCTCGTGATCCGCGACGACTACACGTCCAGCCACCATGCGCGCCTGATGCTGCGCGGCGACGCCTGGGCGATCCAGGACCTCGACTCCACCAACGGCACCTTCGTCGCAGGCCAGCGCGTCTCCGGCTCGCCGGTCGCCCTCTCGCTCGGCACCCCCATCAAGGTGGGCGCCACGACCTTCGAGCTGCGAGCCTGACGCCGGCATGGTCTTCGAGGGCTCGAGCGTCGCGATCTCCCACACCGGGAAGGTCCGCTCCAACAACCAGGATTCCGGCTACTCCGGAGCGAACCTCTTCGTCGTCGCCGACGGCATGGGCGGTCACGCCGGCGGTGACGTCGCATCCAGCATCGCGATCCAGCGCCTCGAGCCGCTCGATCAGGCGTATGCGACGACGGAAGACGCACAGGCCTCGCTGCAGGCGGCGGCGACCACGGCCGCGGGCGACCTCATCCGTGCCGCGAAGGACCGTCCAGAGCTGGCGGGTCTCGGCACCACCCTCAGCGCGATCATCATGGTCGACGAGTACGCGGTCATCGGCCACATCGGCGACTCGCGCATCTACCTCTATCGCGACGACGCCCTGACGCAGATCACCGCCGACCACACGTTCGTGCAGCGTCTGGTCGACTCGGGCCGCATCACCCCGGAGGAGGCGCGCTACCACCCGCGCCGATCCGTGCTGATGCGTGTGCTCAGCGACATGGACTCCGACCCCGAGCTCGACATGTTCGTCATGCACACGCAGCCCGGCGACCGGTGGCTGCTCTGCTCCGACGGACTCTCCGGCGTGGTCGACGAGCCGCACATCCTCAAGGCCATGCAGCTCGGTCTCGCCCCCGGACGTACGGCCGACATCCTGCTCAAGCAGGCACTCGACGGCGGCGCGCCCGACAACGTCACGATGGTCCTGGTCGACGTCGGCGGACAGCACCCGATCCATTCGGGAACCCCCACGATCGTCGGCTCAGCGTCGAACCCCGACGGCGTGTACGTTCCTCCCGTGCGGGCTCCCCGCGGCAACTGGCTGCACCCGGTGCGACAGGCCGCGAACGAGCCCAGCCACTTCGAGCCGGCGCCCGAGTACCTCGAGGAGCTCATCGAAGAGGACCGTCGTCGCGCCAAGCGCCGGCGCCTCGGGTGGATCGCCGGCGCTCTCGTGGTGATCGTGATGCTCGGCGTCGCGGCCTTCGCTGCCTACAGCTGGACCCAGACCCGGTACTTCATCGGCGCCGATGAGGACAGTGTCGTGATCTTCCAGGGCGTGCAGCAGAACATCGGTCCGATCACGCTGTCCACCCCGATCCAGGACACCGACATCCTCCTCGCGAACCTGCCTCCGTATCAGCGGGCATCGGTCGAGCGCACGATCACCGCGCGCTCGCTGTCCGACGCGATGGCGATCGTGGACCGGCTCAAGGCGGGTGCCGACGCGAACACGATCGAGCAGACGCCGCTGCCCACGCCCATGCCGACCCCTGTCGAGACTCCGGCCGGGGGTGACGGATGACCACCGACGTCACAGCCGACACCAGCGTCATCAAGGCCCTCAAGCGCATCCGCATGCCCCAGAGCCAGCGCAACCGCGAGTTCTGGCTGCTGCTCTTCGCGTGTGCGATCAGCGGTGCCGCGCTCACGCTCGTCCAGCTGGGCGCGCTCGGGGTGATCGACCCGATGATCCTGGCGATCGGCGGTGGCCTCGCCGCCCTCGCGTTCGCGCTGCACATCGTGTTGCGCTTCGTGGCATCCGACGCCGACCCGTTCGTCGTACCGATCGCGACCCTGCTCACCGGACTCGGCATCGCGATGATCTACCGCATCGACATCGCCTTCAAGAACACCGGCTGGAACGCCTACTCGACCAAGCAGCTCGCGTGGACCGCCATCTCGCTGGCCGGTGCGATCGTGGTCGTGATCCTGCTGCGCAACTACCGGATCCTCTTCCGATACACCTACATCTTCGGACTCGCCGGAATCCTGCTCCTGCTGCTGCCCTTCGTCCCCGGGCTGCGCATCCCCGACGCGAACGCTGCGGTGTGGGTGTCGCTCGGCGGGGCCTTCGCCTTCCAGCCGGGCGAGCTCGCCAAGATCTGCCTGGCCATCTTCTTCGCGGGATACCTCGTGCGCACCCGTGAGAGCCTGACGTCGGTCGGCAAGCGGGTCCTTGGCATCACCTGGCCACGCATGCGCGAGCTCGGACCCGTGCTGGTCGTCTGGCTGATCTCGCTCGGGATCATCGTCTTCCAGCGCGACCTCGGAACCGGAACCCTGATCTTCGGGATGTTCGTCGCGATGCTCTACGTCGCGACGGGGAAGACCAGCTGGGTGCTCATCGGCCTGACCCTCGTGGTCGCCGGCGTCGCGCTCGCGACGCAGATCCTCAGCTACGTGCAGGGTCGCTTCATCAACTGGCTCTTCCTCTTCGACGCCAACCAGGTCGACCCGGACGGCGCCGGGTACCAGCCCATGCAAGGGCTCTTCGGCCTCGCCCGCGGCGGTCTGATGGGCACGGGTTGGGGCCAGGGACGCCCCGAGGTCACTCCGCTGGCCCACAGCGACTACATCATCACGAGCCTCGGCGAAGAACTCGGGCTGATCGGACTGTTCGCGATCCTCTGCCTCTACATGGTGTTCGTCAGCCGCGGCATGCGCATCGGCCTCGCCGGTCAGGACGACTTCGGCAAGCTGCTCGCGACGGGTCTCTCGTTCACGATCGCCCTGCAGGTGTTCATCATGGTCGGCGGTGTCACGCGCCTCATCCCGCTGACCGGTCTGACCACCCCGTTCCTCGCGGCGGGTGGATCCTCCCTCGTGGCCAACTGGCTCATCGTGGCTCTCCTGCTGCGCATCTCCGACGGTGTGCGGCGCCAACCCCGGGTGGTGATCGGCTGACATGACGAAGGAACTCCGCCGCCTCAGCATCATCATGCTGTTCATGTTCATCGCGCTGTTCGCCGCGACCAGTTGGATCCAGGTCGTCGAAGCGGATGCGCTGGCCCAGAACAGCAACAACAAGCGCACCCGGCTCGACAGCTATGAGATCCAGCGCGGATCGATCATCGTCGACGGCGTCGCGATCGCGAGCTCGGTGCCGAGTGATGACCGCTACCAGTTCCAGCGCACCTACGCGGATGCTCCCATCTGGGAACCGGTGACGGGATACTTCAACCCGGCTCTGGGCTCGAGCACGGGCATCGAGAAGGCCATGAACGCCGAACTCTCCGGCACGGGGTCGAATGCCTTCCTCGGCGAGGTCGAGCGCATCCTCTCAGGCCAACCGCAGCGCGGGTACAGCGTCGAGCTCTCACTGAACACCGCGGCGCAGCGAGCGGCCTACGAGGCCCTCGGCGGCCTCAAGGGTGCTGTCGTGGCGATGGATCCGAAGACCGGACGGATCCTGGCCATGGTCTCCACGCCCGGCTTCGACACGAACCTGATGGCCACGCACGATGCCGATGCCGCGAACGCCACCTACGACCAGCTCGTCGCCGACGCCAACAAGCCGCTGTCCAACCGCGCCATCGCCGGCGACCTGAATCCACCCGGTTCCACGTTCAAGGTCGTGGTCGCCGCTGCGGCCTATGCGAGCGGCAAGTGGACCCCGGAGTCGACGCTGCCCAACCCGGCCGTCTACACCCTTCCCGGGTCGTCCAACCGCGTCTCCAACGCGTGGGGCGGCACCTGCGGCCCCGGAGAGACCGTCACGATCGCCGAGGCGATCCGCCTCAGCTGCAACATCCCCATGGCCGAGCTCGCGGTCGAACTCGGCGACGACGCGATCCGCGAGATGGCCGACAAGCTCGGGTTCAACCGATCGTTCGACACGCCCCTGACGTCGACACCCTCCAGCTACCCGCGGGCCCTCGACGACGCACAGACCGCTCTGACCGGTTTCGGCCAGGGAAAGGTCACCGCCACTCCGCTGCAGATGGCCATGGTCTCCGCCGGACTCGCGAACGACGGCGTCGTGATGAATCCGCGGATGGTCGACGCCGTGATCGGCAACGACCTCTCGGTCATCAAGGCGTTCCAGGACAGCGAGTTCGGACGTGCGATGGAGGCCGATGTGGCGAACGACGTGACCGCCGCGATGGTCGCGAGCGTCGCAACGGGAGCGGCCCAGGGTGCAAGAATAGACGGGATCGACGTGGCCGGTAAGACGGGCACCGCAGAGAACGGAAACAGGCCGCATACGTTGTGGTTCACCGGCTTCGCGCCGGCGAACGATCCAGCGGTCGCAGTAGCGGTCGTCGTCGAAGACGGCGGCGGACAGGGACAATCAGGCAGCGGCGACACCATCGCCGCTCCGATTGCGAAGAAGGTCATAGAGGCGGTGCTGGGCAGATGAGGCCGACGCAGGGTGTGTCGTTCGGTGGTCGTTACGAGCTGCAGTCGCGTATCGCGATCGGTGGCATGGGCGAGGTGTGGGAAGCGACGGATCACGTCATCGGACGTACCGTCGCCATCAAGATCCTCAAGGACGAGTACATGGGGGACCCCGGGTTCCTCGAGCGCTTCCGAGCCGAGGCTCGGCACGCCGCACTCGTCAACCATGAGGGCATCGCCAGTGTCTTCGACTATGGCGAGGAGAACGGCAGCGCCTACCTCGTCATGGAGCTGGTGCCCGGCGAGGCTCTCTCGACCGTGCTCGAGCGCGATGGAGCACTCAGCGCCGACAAGACCCTCGACATCGTCGCCCAGACCGCGTCCGCTCTGCAGGCCGCTCACGCGGCGGGTCTCGTGCACCGCGACATCAAGCCGGGAAACCTGCTGATCACGCCCGACGGCCGCGTCAAGATCACCGATTTCGGCATCGCCCGTATCGCCGACCAGGTACCGCTCACCGCGACCGGCCAGGTCATGGGCACGGTGCAGTACCTGTCGCCCGAGCAGGCGTCCGGTCACCCGGCCTCCCCCGCCACCGACACCTACTCGCTCGGCATCGTCGCCTACGAATGCCTGGCGGGCAAGCGTCCGTTCACGGGTGAGTCGCAGG
>NZ_LSJW01000269.1:0-11178 GCF_001557335.1 Microbacterium sp. CCH5-D1 | reverse complement strand
CTGCCGACGATTCTCCGGGATCCGCTGGAGGATGGCCTTGAGCTCGTCGTCGTCCGCCACACCGGCGGCCCATTCGGCGTAGAGGGCGCTGCGTCCGGGCGCCTCGTCGCGGGCGAATCGTGCGTAGCGGTCCTGCACGGCATCGGTCATCGTCCCATTCTGACGCTGAGCACCCGAGACCTCGTCTCCCGGGAGAGAATGGAAGCGACTCAGGAGGACACATGTCGTACAGCGTGGACAAGACCGAAGACGAATGGCGCGAGGAGCTCGGTGAGGAGCAGTACGCGGTGCTGCGTCAGGCCGCGACCGAACGGGCCTGGACGGGCGAGCTGCTCGACGAGGAACGCGCCGGCCTCTACACCTGTGGTGCCTGCAACGCCGAGCTCTTCAAGAGCGGAACGAAGTTCGACTCCGGGTGCGGTTGGCCGAGCTTCTACGAGTCGATCCGTCCTGACGCGGTCGAGCTCATCGAGGACGACAGCCTCGGGATGGTGCGCACGGAGGTGCGCTGCGCCCACTGCGGGTCGCACCTCGGTCACGTCTTCCCCGACGGATTCGGGACGCCGACCGGCGACCGCTACTGCATGAACTCCATCGCGCTGAACTTCACGCCCGACGCGTCGTGAGCGCTCTCGACGCCGTCCGCGCGCGGCAGTCCTGGTCGAAGGTCGAAGACACCGCGCCCACCCGCGACGAGGTGCTCACGCTGGTCGCGGCCGCGGGTCGCGTGGCCGATCACTCGTCGCTGCGCCCTTGGCGGTTGATCGAGCTGCGAGGCGCGGATCGGGAGGTGCTCGGCGCGGCGATCGCGAAGGCACAGGGCGACTCCTCTCCCTCGTCGAAGCCGCTGCGCGCCCCGCTGCTCATCGCCGTCGTCGCGAGCTACCAGAAGAGCGAGAAGGTACCCCGGTGGGAGCAGGAGGCCGTCGCCTCCGGGGTCGCCCACACGTTGAGCCTTCTCCTCGACGAGGCAGGGTGGGGCGTCATCTGGCGCACGGGCCACTACACGCGAGCCAAGGCCGTCGCCAAGGCCCACGGGCTCGGGAAGAACGAGGAGCTCCTGGGTTGGCTCTACGTCGGCGGCAAGCCCGAACACAAGAAACCGGGACGACGCAAGACCGTCGACGCCCGCAAGCTCGTCACGCGCATGCCGAAGCCGTCACCCAAGAAGGCGAAGAAGAAGTAGTTCAGCGGCGGCGAGGCCACGGCACCGCGACCACGACAGACGCGACGGCGACCACGACCATCGCGAGCACCTGCCAGAGCGCCGGCCCTGCTGCGGGCGGCCACACCAGGTCGATCACCACCGACGTGGTCAGCTGGCCGAGCACCGATCCCAGGCCCATCAGCAGCACCCCCGTCTGCGCCACGATGAACGTGCCGAGGAGGATGTAGGCGGCGCCGAGGAAGCCTCCGAGGTACAGCCACGGCTCGGTGGGGAGGGCGGCGGGTGCCCCACGGAACGCGATGCTCACGCCGGACGCCAGCGCGAGGACCACGGTTCCGGCGACGAAGCTCATCAGGGTCGCGGCCAGAGGTGAGCGCGCGCGCTGGGCCAGACGCCCGTTGGTCGCTGCCTGCCACGCGATGCCGACCCCGGCCGCGAACGGCAGGAGCAGCATCCACAGTGGCGCTGACGCCAGCACGTCCCCGGACAGCGAGATGCCGACCGCGGCGAGCGCGAGCGCACCTCCCAGGACACGTCCCGGCGTGACCGCGACGACGCCGGCCGGTCCGAATCCGATGCGATCGAGCACCAGACCGTGCACGGTCTGTCCCGCCACCACGCCGACCGTGAACAGCGAGACGCCGAGGACTCCGGCCGTGAGCCCCTGGGTGGAGACGGTGAGTGCACCGCAGGCGCCTCCGAGGAGCATCCAGAAGGGGATCGTGCGCTGTCGGACGCCGCTCCAGAGACGCGCCACTCCCCGTCGAGCCGAGGGGAGGCAGGCGATCACGATCGCGAGTGCCAGCAGGCCGACGGAGAAGGAGAGGAAGCCGGCGACGATGCCGTCGTCCACGCGCACCCCGAGCACGCCGTTGATCCGCGCCTGGATCGCCGTCATGACCCCGATCGCGACCGCCCCTCCGAGTGCCACCGGGGCGGGGATTCGACGAGGCTCTGGCACCCGTCGACCCTACCCGAGATGCTGCCCGCTCCCTCCCACCCGGATGTCGGCGCCCCGCGCTACGCTGACGGCATGTGCGCGAGCTACGGTCTCGATCCCCGATTCACCGATGCAGAGCTCCTCGCCGCGGCAGACGACGCGGTGCTCGAGGGCCTGCGCGTCTGGGCGCAGGAGAACGCGGGTGAGACCGTCCGTCCTACCGGCAAGAACCTGCGCAACCTCAATCCGCTGATCGTGCAGCCCGACACAGCGCCGACGCTGGAACCCGCATGGTGGGGTTTCCTCGTGAACGGCGAGCCGGCGAAGTTCCCGTCGATCAACACCCGCTCCGAGCGCCTGCAGGAGCGCCCGGGCGGCGCGAAGTCGCGAGGGATCGTCCCGGCAACGAGCTGGTACGAGATGCAGAAGCCGTCCCGGCAGTGGAACGAGTTCATCGTCGACGACGGCACCCTGTTCGGCATGGCCGCCGTGACGCAACGCGGCCGCACCGCAGACGACCAGTGGTACACGTGCTACTCGATCGTCATGCGCCCCGCGCCTGCGCACCTCGTCGATCTCCACGATCGGATGCCGCTGCTCATCCCGGCGTCGCTGAGCCACGACTGGCTGACGGCTCCGGTTTCGCGGGAGATCATCGACGAGGCGATCATCGCGTCCGACGAGATGGCCGCGCGGGTTCAGGCTCGTCCGCGCCGCTGACACACCGATACATCCGCCGTCGGTCGGACGCCTCGGCACCAGATGTGTACCTGAGGGGGACGCGCACTCCCGACCTCGCTCCGTAACGTTGTCCTCATGATCACAGCAGAAGGCCTCACCAAGAGGTTCGGAGACAAGACCGCCGTCGACGACGTGTCGTTCACCGTCCAGCCGGGCAGCGTCACCGGCTTCCTGGGCCCGAACGGTGCGGGGAAGTCGACCACCATGCGGATGATCGTCGGCCTCGACCGTCCCACGTCGGGGCGCGCCGCCGTCGCAGGCCGCGAGTACCGCAAGCTCCGCGCCCCGCTGACGGAGGTGGGAGTGCTTCTGGACGCCAAGGCGGTGCACACCGGCCGCACGGCCCGCAACCACCTCCGCGCGATGGCAGCGACCCACGGCATCCCCTCCTCGCGCGTCGACGAGGTCATCGACCTCGCCGGCATCGGGTCCGTGGCCCGCAAACGTGCGGGAGGGTTCTCGCTCGGCATGGGCCAGCGGCTGGGCATCGCCTCGGCGCTGCTCGGCGATCCGCACACGCTGATCCTCGACGAGCCGGTCAACGGCCTCGACCCCGAAGGTGTTCGCTGGGTGCGTCAGTTCGTCCGTCATGCCGCAGGGGAAGGGCGCACCGTGCTCCTCTCGAGCCACCTGATGAGCGAGATGGCACAGACCGCGGATCACGTCATCGTGATGGGACGTGGGCGCGTGCTCGCCGATGCACCGCTCGCAGATCTCGTCCGGTCATGGACGAGGAACACGGTGCGGGTGCGCACCCCGCGACCGGCCGACCTGGCTGCGGCCGTCGGCGGACCCGACGTGGAGATCGCGAGCTCCGCTCCCGACCTCCTCGACATCGTGGGCCTGCCCGCTGCGCGGATCGGCGACCTCGCCGCCGACCGCGGTATTCCGCTGCACGAGCTCACCCCGACCACCGGTTCGCTGGAAGACGCCTACCTCGCTCTCACCGGCGACTCCGTCGAGTACCGCACCAAGGAGATCTCATGACCACGACACAAGCCCCCGCACCCACGCGGCCGCGCGTCGACACCGGTCGGAAGCTGACGTTCGGGCGTGCACTGCGCGGCGAGTGGATCAAGCTCGCCACACTGCGCTCGACCTGGTGGTCCATCGGGATCGCTGCAGCCCTGACGGTCGCGATCGCCGTGCTCATCGCCCAAGCCCTCGACATGCCGGACTTCGAACCGATCCAGGCCGTCATCATGCCGATCCAGTTCACCATGCTGCTCGCCGGCATCATCGGTGCGATCTCCGTGACCGGTGAGTACTCGACGGGCATGATCCGCTCGACGCTCACGGCGAACCCGGTCCGCGGCTCGGTGCTGGCGGCGAAGTCGACGGTACTGGCCGCATTCATGTTCATCTCGTCGCTGGTGATCTTCGCCGTCGCGGCGCTCGCGGTCACGCTCATCGTCGCGCCGCGCGATCAGGGCATCGAGTGGTCGGACCCGTCCGCATCGCTGCTGCCGATCGTCGTCGCCTCGCTCGCGATGGCCGTCTTCGCGCTGATCGGGGTCTCGTTCGGCTTCATCCTGCGCTCGGGCGCCGGAGCGATCGCAGCGACTGTCGGTGTGCTGTTCGTCCTGCCGATCGTCGCGAGCTTCTTCTCCTTCGCCGGCGACGCCTGGGCATGGGTCACCGAAGCGTCGGCGTACCTCCCGGTGGCAGCCGCACAGTCCGCGATCATGCCCGGTGAGACGGCTGCTCTCGACGCCCCCGTCGCGTTCCTGACGCTGGGCTGCTGGGTCGCCGGTGGCGCCCTGGTCGCGTGGGGCGTGCTGCGCACGCGCGACGCGTAAAGTCGGCCTGTGAGCAGAACGCGAAGCCGCAGCGACTCGATCCGCGAGGACGAGGAGCTGCGGCTTCCGCGTGCCCCGGGTCTCTTCCGGCGGTTCTGGGCTCGTCACCCACTCTTCGCCGACATCCTGATCGCGCTGATCTGCCTGTTCCTGACGCTCACTCCGGCCGCGCCCTATCCGCGCAGCACGCTGCCCGAGGCCACGTACGTCACTGTCAACATCGCCACCCTGGTCATGGTCGCGATCGGATGCAGCACCCTGCTCTGGCGCCGTCGAGCGCCGCTGGGTCCCTTCATCGCCGCCGTGATCCTGGGAACCGTCGGGCTCTTCACCGGCATGTCGGGCGGCATCGTGCTCCTGCTCGTGGCCTGCTACGGCATCGCGGTCTACAGCTCGGCCCGCCTGGCGTGGATCTGCTACGGGATCGGCGCTGCCTGGTTCCTCGTGCTCACCACGGTGCTCATGCTGAGCGGGGCCACCGTACTCCAGGTCGGGATCGACACCGCCCTCGGCTACGCGGCGCTCGGCCTCATCGGCACCCTGGTCGGCGTGAACGTGGGTGGCCGCAAACGCTATCTCCTCGCCATCATCGACCGTTCGCGCCAGCTGCTGATCGAGCGCGACCAGCAGGCGCAGCTCGCGGCCGCATCGGAGAGAGCACGCATCGCACGCGAGATGCACGACATCGTCTCCCACTCGCTCACCGTCATCGTCGCGCTGTCCGAGGGAGCGGCGGCCACCCCCGACCGCGAACAGGCTCAGAAGGCCGCGGCGCACGTCGCGGACACCGCCAGAGGCGCACTCACCGAGATGCGCGCGATGCTCGGGGTGCTACGCGACGACGAGTCGCCGCTGCCCTTGGCCCCTATGCAGCCCGTGCCCGCACGAGACACCGTGGAAGCCGCTCAGCGCGCAGGCTACCCGGCGACGCTCACCGTGGTCGGGCAGACGGAGGTCTCCCCCGCTGTCGCGCACGCGATCGGCAGGATCGTCCAGGAGGGCGTGACCAACGCCATGCGTCACGCCCCGACGGCCGAGAGCATCAGTGTGCGCCTGGAGTACACGAGCGACGCCGTGACGATCGAGATCGTGAACGACGGCGTCTCCGGCGCGATCGGGTCGGACGGGTTCGGCATCCGTGGCCTGTCGGAGCGCGCCGCCCACGTGCACGGCACGGTGCAGTCGGCGCCGGCAGGTGGAGGACGATGGGTCCTGCGGGCGGTCCTGCCCGCATCGGGGGGCGCGTCCGTCGCACGGGCGCAGACGAGAGAGGAAGAGGGATGACGCAGAGGATCAGGGTGCTGCTGGTGGATGACCAGCAGCTCATCCGAGTCGGGTTCCGGATGGTCCTCGAATCGGAGGACGACATCGTCGTGGTCGGCGAGGCAGGAGACGGCAGGGCGGCCATCACGCAGAGCGCCGTGCTCGCGCCCGACCTGGTGCTGATGGACATCCGGATGCCGGAGCTCGACGGGATCGCCGCCACGGAGGCGATCATCCGGGACCGTCCGCAGACCAAGGTACTCGTGCTGACGACGTTCGATCTGGACGAGTACGCGTTCGGGGCGATCCGGGCGGGGGCGAGCGGATTCCTGCTGAAGGACGCGCAGCGACACGAGATGATCTCCGCCGTACGCGCCGTGCATCGTGGCGATGCCGCGTTGTCTCCTCGCATCACGAGAACGCTGCTGGAACATGTGACGCCGCAGCTCGGCGCCGCCGCGGCTCCTGCACCCGCCGAGAGCGCCGCTCTCGAGTCGCTCACCGAGCGCGAGCGCGACGTGTTCGTCGCGATGGGCCGCGGCCTCACCAACGCAGAGATCGCTCAGACGCTCTACGTCGGCGAGTCCACGGTGAAGACGCACGTCGGTCGGGTCCTCGCGAAGCTCGGTGCCCGTGACAGGATCCACGCGGTGATCCTGGCGCACCGGCTCGGGCTCGTCGGCGACGAGAGCCCGCCGATCACGCGTTCGTCGGCGTCCACTCCGAGACCCGATTGAGCCGCTGCACCTCTTCGCTCGACAGTTCGAGGCGCGCCCCGGCGAGAAGATCGGGAACCTGCTCCACGCTGCGCGCACTCGCGATCGGGGCGACCACCGTCGGCTGCGCGCGAAGCCAGGCGAGGGAGGTCGCGGCGATGGAGGCATCGTGCGCATCCCCGATCTCCTCGAGGGCGTCGATGATCCGCAGTCCCGCCTCGGTCGCGTACTTCGCCGCTCCCTGCGCGCGCGGCGAATCCTGGCCCACGGTCTCCGTCGACCGGTACTTTCCCGTGAGGAAGCCACTCGCCAAGGAGTAGTAGGGCACGAGTCCGAGTTCGAACTCCTCGGCGACCGGGATGATCGAGTCCTCGACCTCGTTGCGGTGCACGAGGTTGTAATGCGGCTGCACGGCGACGGGGAGCGCCACACCCGTGCGCCGTGCGATCTCGATCCACTCACGGATGCGATCGGCGGAGTAGTTCGACACCGCCACGTGACGCACGAGACCGTCGTCGACGAGCTGTCCGAAGGCTGCGACGGTCTCCTCCAGGGGAACCGACGTGTCATCGAAGTGGGCGTAGTACAGGTCGATCTCATCGACGCCCAGACGCCGCAGCGATGCCTCGGCGGCCCGACGGACGTTCGAGGCGGCCAGACCGCGGAAGTCCGGATGCTGACTCACCTTCGTGGCGACGACCACCCCTGCGGGCTTCCGAGACGCGAGCCACTCGCCGACGATCGTCTCGCTCTCGCCGCCCTCGTTTCCCGGAACCCAGGCGCTGTACGAATCGGCGGTGTCGATGAAGTCGCCGCCGCCGTCCACGAAGGCATCCAGCACGGCGAACGAGGTGTCGCGGTCGGCTGTCCAACCGAACACGTTGCCGCCGAGCGAGAGGGGGAGGACGTCGAGGTCACTTGTTCCGATGCGAGTCATGACGATCACAACAGTCGATCCCATCGCCCGCATTCCCGGATGACGCCGTGTTGCGTCGGGTGCCGGTCACGGCGTCGGCGTCTCGTCGTCACCGTAGTGCTGCGACGGACGGGTGACGAGCAGCGGATCCGGCGCGTGAGCGATGAGAGGATCCTTGCCGGGATAGTCGAAGCGGGTGAGGACAGACCGCATCGCTTCCAGTCGCGCTCGTCTCTTGTCGTCCGACCTGATGACGAGCCACGGAAGTGCCGCGGTGTCGGTCTGGCGGAACATCGCCTCTTCCGCTGCCGTGTAGTCATCCCATCGATCGATGCTCGCGACGTCGGTCGGGCTCAGCTTCCACTGCCTGACAGTGTCTTCAGCCCGCCGGGCGAAGCGTCGACGCTGCTCGTGCTCACTGACCGAGAACCACAGCTTGATGAGCCGTATGCCCGAGCCGACGAGCATGCGCTCGAACTGCGGTGCCGTCTGGAGGAACTCCTCGTACTCGGCAGACGAGCAGTACCCCATGACCCGTTCGACCCCCGCGCGGTTGTACCAGGAACGATCCATCAGGACGATCTCGCCACCCGACGGCAGGTGCGCGACGTAGCGCTGGAAGTACCACTGCGTGCGCTCGATGTCGCTGGGTCTGTCGAGGGCGACCACACGCGCACCGCGAGGATTCAGATGCTCCATGAATCGCTTGATCGCGCCTCCTTTCCCCGCGGCGTCGCGGCCTTCGAAGAGGACGAGCGCACGTTCGGATGAGCGCTTGATGTGCGCCTGCAGTTTCAGGAGCTCGATCTGCAGCAGCCGCTTCTCGCGCTCGTACGCGGCGCGCGCAAGCTTCTCCGTGACATCGTGCCGCCCTTCCGGCGTCGTCGCTTCCGGCATGAGCGCTCCAGGGATCCCGCCTTCAGGAGGCAAGCGCAGGTGGCCGCGGCGGGGAGTCGGCCACCTGCGCCGTCTTCGACCTGGCGCATCCGCAGGACCGCCAGGAAACTCAACAGTCAGTAACATATCACCGTCTAGTGCGATACTCCGGAATGGTCTCGCCTCCGCGTGCCGCTGAGGGCAGAAGCGGGTGGGAGGTGTCGGCGGATAGGGTTTCCCCCATGGGAACGATCCAGTACGGCAACGGCGATGCGATCCACATCGAGGATCGGGCGCTCGCACATCTGAAGGTGGTCATCGCGACGAAACTGCGGCGCAACGAGAGCTTCACCCTGTCGTGGCGTCACCCTGACAGCGACTCCCCCGGGCGCTCGACGATCTGGCTGCACCCGTCGATTCCGCTCCGTTTCACCTTCGACGAACCGGAGGCGCCGCAGTTGAACCCGAAGTGGATTCAGGACCTCATGCAGTCGGCGAGCTCGACAGGCGGGATCAGCCTGATCGAAGAGGTCGTCGAGGCGCCGCCGATCGACGAAGCGAGCTGAACTCGCCCGCGCCGGACACGCAGGGAGACGTCAGTCCGTCTTCCACACGGAGAGCAACTGCCATCCCTCCGGCACCTGACCCTCGAGCGCGGCCATGTCGTCGGCCTCGATCTCGCGAATCCCGTCGCGGCGAAGGAACTTGCCCTCGACAGAGCGCATCGACCCGGCCTTCTCCATCGTCGCCATGGCCGACACCAGGTCCCACCCTTGGGGAGCCTGAGCCGTGAGCTGCGCGCGGACCTCGACGAGGTCTTCGCCCTTGAGGGTCACGCTGTGGGCTTCGACGGGGCGGATCAGTCCTTTGAGCATCAGACCAGCCTAGGACGCCCGCGTTCCGTTCCGGTGCCGGCCGTGCGACCGACGACACCCTCGCGGGAAGCGCTCGGTCCCCGGGCGATCCCTGTCGCACTCCTATGCTCGACCTGTGCGCACCTCCGTTCGGCTCGTCAGCCTCGCCGCAGCCGCGGCCCTGTCCATCACCCTCGCCGCATGCTCGGCTCCGAGCGCGGATCCGACCCCGTCTGCGACAGCCTCGACCACTCCGACCGCTCCCCCGAGCCCGACCCGGTCATCGACGCCGAGCTTCGACGCGGCGGACACGTCGACCTGGCTCATCACCGACCAGGGGATCGGCCGCGCACAGCTCGGTTCGGAGTCGATCGTCGATGCGCTGAGCCCCACGTTCGCCCTGACCGACCCCTGCGAAGACCTGGAGTACTACGAGACGGCGGAGGGCGCACAGGCCAGCTTCGGGATCATCAGTCACCCCGGAGAGAGCGGCGTGAGAGGCATCACCATTCGCGTGCCGGGCGATGTCCCCCTGTCCGGCCCCGTGGCGACCTCACCTCTCACGGAGAGCGGCATCGGCCTGGGATCGACGTTGGACGAGCTCACCACCGCGGAACCGGACGGGGCATTCGACGCGGCGCCGGGGACCTCCGGCTACGTCGTCGGCACGAGTCCTCGGTGGATGGTCTTCGAGGTCTCCGAAGCCGAGCCGTTCGTCCGCGGCATCACCGTCACGGACACGCTTCCCGCAACCGGCTTCTGCAGCTGAACTCCGACCCGGAAGGCGGAGGACACGAGTGACGCGTTCCTAGTCATCTGTCTCGAACGCGAGGGTGTTTCCGTCGGGATCTTCCACCCAAGCGATGCGACCACCGCCGGCACGGGGGCCGATCCCTCGTTCGTCTTGGTCGAAACCGTCGTAGTGGACGAGTTCAGCGCCGGCCGCCGTCAACTCTGTGACGATCGCATCGAGGTCGTCGACGTACCAAGTGGCGACCGTCGAGTGCGTCGACCCCGCCGTCGGGGTCTCGAAGACGTTGAGCATGGTGCCCTGCCCGCACGCGTAGAAACGGGCGCCCCCTTCGATGTCGGCGCTCGGGCCGATGCTTGCGGGGACGAGCCCCAGTATGCCTTCGTAGAAGGCCACGGATCGCTTGATGTCCTTCACGCCGATCGAAGCCCTCACCGGAAAGTCGCCTAGAGTCATGCGCCCATCCTGGTGTCAAGGACGGGCTCGCGTCCACGCCCTGGTCACGATCAGTGCGACGACGAAGGCCCGCATCCCCGGTGTTTCCAAGGGGATGCGGGCCTTCGTGTGCGGAGCCGACTACGGGACTCGAACCCGTAACCCCCGTATTACAAGTACGGTGCGCTACCAATTGCGCCAAGTCGGCGGATGCCATCCATCAGCTTAGCGATGGCATCAACCACACCTCGACCTAGGAGGCAGGCGTGGTGGTCGGAGTCGGCGTGGGGGTCGGCGTCTCGCGAGAGGCGTCGCTGGCCACACTGAGCACGAACTGCGAGAACTCGGCGGGATCGTCGAACGCACCGACGTATGCCTCGCCGTTCGCGACGATCATGGGCGACGCGTTCAGCTTGAGGTCCTTGGAACCGGACAGTGGTCCTTCGAGCGCGCGGGTGGTCGCTTCCTTCGCCCAGCTGACGAAGTCCCCGTCCTCGATGCACGAGCGCACGGCCTTGGTGTTGTCGGTGCCGACGGCGGCTGCGAGGTTGGCGAGATCCTCATCCGACATGCCGTCGCTGCCCACGTCGGGCTGCTTGTCGAGCAGGTCGTGATTGAACGCATAGAACTGTGCAGGCGAGTGGCTGGCCACGCAGGCGGCAGCCGCTGCGGACCGCAGCGAGTACTTCGTGCCGTTCGAGCTCGCGGTGAGCAGAGCG
>NZ_LSJW01000268.1:0-22382 GCF_001557335.1 Microbacterium sp. CCH5-D1 | reverse complement strand
GTACCCCGCAGCACCCCAGTACCCGCCGGCACCGCTTCCGTCTTATGGTGCGCCGCAGCACCCCGCTGACACGGGGAACCCGCTCGGAAGGGTCGCGTTCCTCATCGCGGTGATCGCTTTCGCCGTCAATCTCGTCATCTCGCTGACGGCGCCGTTCGCCTACTTCGCCGCTGACGGTTACGGCTGGTACAACGCCCTCTCCGGCCTGGTCGGCGTGGTGAGCCTCGTCGCATACGTCCTGGCGTTCATCCTCGGGCTCGTCGCCGTACGCCGGCCCGGCCCGCACCTGCTCGCCGGCATCGCGATCGGCATCGCCGGAGTGGGCGCCATCGGCATGGCGACCACCTGGATGTCGTCGCTCTTCTACCAGTTCTTCTGAGGCTGCCTGCTCGAAGACACGACTGCCGGCGCCGTCGTGATCATGCGAGCACCCGTTCGTAGACCTCGACCATCGCCGCCGTGCGCGATGACTGTCGGAACGCCTCGGCCACCTCGGGCAGCGGAACAGGAGCCGCCCCACGCGCGATGTCGTCTGCCGCACGTCGCAGCGTCTCAGCCAGCGCGACGCGTCGGCGAGCCTCCCGCTCCACCCCGGATCCTGCTTCCGCATCCGGCTCTGGTACGGCCCACAGCCCGCCGCCGAGCTCCGCGGCGATGTCGGGGTCGCAGATCACCGACGGCGTTCCGAGGGTGGCTGCCTCGAAAGGGGTCATCCCCTGGGTCTCGAAGCCGATCGACGTCTGCACGAGCGCGTCGGCGGCGGCGATGCGCGCCAACGTCTGCGGGTAGGTGAGGCGTCCGGCGAAGTGCACGCCGTCGCGTGCGCGGACGATCTTCTCGGCGGCTGCGCGCTGAGCGCCTCCCCCGATGATCTCCAGATCGGCGACGACTCCCGAAGCGACGAACGCCTCGAGGAACGGAAGGAGGCGCTTCTCCGGGCTCATCCGGCCGAGCCAGACGAACCGCGGTCTCCCCGGCACGCGGTCTGCGGGCTTGTCCGCGAGCGTCTGCTCGCGGACGTCGTCGTCGATGCCGTTCCAGATCACGTCCACGTGCGGGAAGACGTCGTGCTGCTCGAGGCGGCGGGCGAAGTGCGTCGAGGGGGCCGTCACGGCGGACGCCCCGGCGGCGAGGCCGCGCAGGAACGCCCACCCGTCGCTTCCCTTCGCCGGGTATCCCCCCTTCGACGGAATCGCGATGCCGCGCAGGGCGATGCCGCGCCAGGCGTTGAGCGCCGCGAGCACCGGGCGGTGCAGCGGAGTGACGGCGGCGATACCGACGTCGACCCGGTTGTGCATGGTGTGCACGACCGGGATGCCGTGGCGCTGCGCATACCGGTGTCCGATGAAGGCTCCCCAGAAGTCGGCCTGGACGTGCACCAGGTCGACGGGCGGACGGCGGGTCATGGCCTTGTCGAGGAAGCGATCGGTGCCGCGCCCCGGCCAGCTCATCGAGTATTCGCGATCCGTCGTGATCGGCATCGACGGCAGGTCGACGTACGCGCCGCCGTGGGTGCCGGCCGACGCGCGCGATCCGTGCATCTTCGGAGCCACGACCGTCACGGTGTGACCGGCGCGTTCCAGGAACTCCCGCTGGAGCCGCATCGACACCTGCGCTCCCCCGAGGGAGTCGAGGTGTTGATCGCCGAAGAAGACGATGTGCATGGCGGGTTACTCCGGCAGCGGCTCGTCGCGGTACAGCGCCTCGAAGGTGTCGAGGGTGCGGTTGATGTCGTGGATCAGGACGCCGTCGAGCGAGGCCTGCTGCATCCGCTCGTACTCCGCGGGCTCCGCCGTGAGCACGTCGGTGAGGCGTGCAGCGAGCTCGTCGGCATTCCCCGGCTCGAACAGGTAGCCGTTCTCGCCGTCGTGCACCAGGTGCGGGAGGGCCACGGCATCGGCCGCGACGACGGGCAGGGCCGAAGCCATGGCCTCCATGGTCGCGATCGACTGCAGCTCGGCGATCGAGGCGATCACGAACAGGCTCGCCCGCGACAGCAGGGCTCGCAGCTCCTCGTCGGTGGTGCGCCCATGGAAGGTCACCCGGTCGGAGAGACCGAGCTGGGCGGTCAGGTGCTCCAGCTGCTTGCGCTGGTCGCCCCCGCCCACGATGTCGAACGTGGTCTCGAGCGCGGGGTCGAGCTTCGTCATGGCCTGGAGGATGACCTCGACCTGCTTCTCGGCGGTGAGGCGTCCGACGAACACGATGCGGTTCTTCTCGCGCGGACCGATGACCGGCGTGTACTGCGAACGGTCGATACCGCAGCTGACGGGGATGACCCCCTTCACCTCGACGGTGTTCTCGAGGAAGTCGGCGGCACGGCGGGTGGGCGTGGTGATCGCCCTGGTCAGGTCGAACGTGCGCTTCGCGTCGGCCCAGGCGAACTTCAGCACCAGGTCGTCGATGAACTTGGGCATGGTCGTGTGATCGAGGATGTTCTCGGCCATCACGTGATTGGTCGCGATGACGGGGATGCCGCGCTCGTGGGCGATGCGCGCCAGTCCGCGACCGATCACGATGTGCGACTGGATGTGCACCACGTCCGGCTGCACCCGGTCGAGCACCTTGCGGGCGTAGTGCTTCGAGCGCCAGGGCCATACGAAACGCAGCCAGTCGTGCGGAGGCCAGCGGACCGACGGCAGCCGGTGCAGGGTCATCGGCTCGCCTTCGATGACCTCGGTCCGCGGCTCGGCGCGGCGGTAGGCCTGGTTGAGGGCGACGACGTGCACGTCGTGTCCGCGCTGCACGAGGCCGGCGGCGAGGCGCTCGGCGAAGCGGGCGGCGCCGTTGATGTCGGGCGCGAACGTGTCGCAGCCGATCACGATCTTCAACGGTCGGGGCGCGGATTCGGCGGCGGAGCCGCTCGACGGATCGATCGGATCGTCGGAGGAGGTCACAGACATGCTGCCTTACGATGTGGCGGCCAAGGGAGAGCCCTGGTCGGGCGCTGGCCACTCTACCGGAGGGCCCTGATCGTGCCGCCGAGGCGTACCGGGCATCACTCAGACGCACCGGCTACCGTGGAGTCATGCGACTGAGTGCCGACGCCGATCCCCAGCTGTGGATTCCCGTGACGGACTCGCTCGGCTGGAAGGGCCGCCGCCACCGGAAGGCGGCGATCCGGATGCTGCTCGGCCAGGTCAACGCCGCGGTCGGAGCGACGGAACGACCCGGCTCGAGGTTCGGCGCGTGGGCGATGAGCCAGGCGGCGCCGATGCTCATGAAGCGTGCGGACGGACGCGTGCTGGTGTGGACGTGGAAGGCGGAGCCCGAGCTGGTCGTGGCGATGGCGACCGCGCAGGTCCTGACGCCTGATGTGCGCATCGCCCGGGCCTCGATGCCGATGGACTACGACGACACGGAGTCTTTCCCCACGAGGCTCGGCGTCGGCGAGAAACTGCTCGTCCCGATGCCGCCGTCGCCCGCCTCGCCGCCGTTCGCGACGTACACCTGGGACACGGGTACGCACCTGGTGACGTTGACGGCCGTGTGCAGCGACAAGGAGCGGTTCGGCACGCTGATCGGCGCGCTGGACGACCTCGCGCGCAGCCTCCGCATCGCCGACGACCTCACGGGCGGCGAGTCCCCCGACGTGCTGAGACTGCCGCCTGCCTGACATCGCTCTCCCGCTCCCCGTGTGATTCCCGGGAGGCCGCGGATCGCATCCCGCGTCATTCCAGTCCGTGCGAATCCAACCATGCCTTCGCGACTCTCGCAGGGGCACGCGCCAGCCATGCATCGGTGATGATCTCTTCGAGCCGGCCCCGGTCGACGGCATCGAGACGGACGAGCAGTCCCGGGTAGCCGTCGAAGTGGGGGATCGTGAACAGCGCATCCGGCTCGGCGGCCAGAAGGGCATCCTTCTCTTCGAGGTCGGCGACCCGCACCGCGAGCACATCACCGGTGGGCCACTCACGCCCGGCCTCGGCGAGCTGTCGCAGATCGGTCGTTCTCGGTCCGCGAAGCCACGCGAACTGGCCGCTCTTCAGCCGCCAGGCCGCCGCTCCGGTGTGACCGCCGACGGATTCCTCGGCGCCGGGCAAGGCGAGGGCGATCGCGCGCACATCGTCGATGCTCACCATCCCGCCATCCTGCACCCGTTCGCCCTGCCACTACAACGGGTCCGCGCACATCACCCACACACGCGAGAGCAGGAGCACACGCGGGCTCAGCGCACGATACTCAACGCGCGATGCTCAACGCACGATACGCAGCGTCCGCACCTCGAACGGACGCAGTCGCAGCGCACCGCCCGTCCGTGCATCGTCGATCTCGTCCTCGATCAGACTCACCTCGCGCACCTCACGGTGGTCGAAGCCCACGGACAGCTCGCCGACCGCACGACGCCCGAGCGCTTCGTACACACGCACGATGACGTCGCCGGAACCGTCGTCGGCGAGCTTCACGGCCGACACGACGATGCCCTCGCCCTGCACCGAGACCAGCGGCTCGACCTCGCGCGCCCCGCGGAGAACCGTGGGCAGGCTGTTGATGCGGATGCCCTCGGCTGTGGCGATCGCGGCGTCGGCGCCGATCACGAAGCCGACCTCGATCTCGTGGGGACCGTGATCCGTGTCCGGGTCGGGGAAGCGCGGCGCCCGCAGCAGGGAGAGCCGCACGGTTGTGGTGACCCCGTCCTCGCCGACCTCGCGCGTCGTGTCGTACCCGTAGATCGAGTCGTTCACGAGGGCCGCACCGAAGTCCTGCTCGCGCACGAGCACGAACCGGTGCATCGAGGTCTCGAACTTTGCGGCCTCCCAGCTGGTGTTCGTGTGCGTGACGCGCGCCTGGTAGCCGAACTGGGTCTCGGCTTCGGTGTGCGACGCCTGGATGTCGAGCGGGAACGCCAGCTTGAGCAGCTTCTCGGTCTCGTGCCAGTCGATGTCATTGCGCAGCAGCACGGTGCGCGACTTCGGCGCGAGCACGATCGTCTGCGTGATGGTCGACTCCGAGAACGGGCGCACGACGACGATCTGCGCGACACCGTTCACGAGTGATGCCTCGATGGAGGAGACCCCCGTGAGGTCGTCGACGCTGTTGCGGTAGTACCGGTCGATGTCCCAGGCGTCCCACATGTTCGGGAAGTCCTGGTGCAACTGGAACAGGTTCGCGGCCCTGCCTGCGGCGACCGTCTCCCTGCCCGACGCCTTGTCGACGGCGGACACGATCAGCCCCTCGCACGAGACGAGCACTGACACGAGGTCGTTCTCGACCCGCCAGCCATCGGCCTCCTCGACGAGCGTCACGGGTGCGACCGTCGACTCCCCCACGAACGCGGCGCCCAGCGCCCGACCACCGGCGACCGAGCTCGGCTCGAACCGCAGCTCGCGGTCACCCTCGCCGGCGAGCGACCGGCGCGCGGCGTCGGCGATGTCGCGCGCATCCGACAGCACGTCGGACAGCACGGCGACGGCCTCGCGGTGCACCCACGCGATCGATGTCCCGGGCAGGATGTCGTGGAACTCGTGCAACAGTACGGCCTGCCACAGCCGGTCGAGCTCCGCCTGCGGGTACTCGGCACCGGTGCGCACGGCATCGGTGGCGGCCCACAGCTCTGCTTCGATCAGAGCGTGCTCGGCCCAGCGGTGCAGGGCCTTCGTGGCGTGCTGGCTGGTGAGCGTGCCGCGGTGCAGTTCGAGGTAGAGCTCGCCGACCCACACCGCCGGGTTCGGCAGCTCGGCCTTGGCGGCGTCGAAGAACACGTCGGGGTGCTCCCATACGACCTGCGCGCTGCCCTCGAGGTCGCGCAGACGCTCGGCCTTGCCGGTCATCTCACGGGTCGTGCCGCCGCCGCCGTCGCCCCAGCCGACCGGAGCGATCGACCGCGAGCTGAGGCGGTTCTCCTTGAACTGACGGGAGGCCTTCGCCACCTCCATACCGCTCAGCTGCGAGTTGTAGGTGTCCATCGACGGGAAGTGCGTGAACACCTGCGAGCCGTCGATGCCCTCCCAGAGGAAGGAGTGGTGCGGGAACACGTTCTGCTGGTTCCACGAGATCTTCTGCGTGAAGAACCACTCGAACCCGGCACGGCGCATCAGCTGCGGAAGGGCCGGCGAATAGCCAAAGCTGTCCGGCAGCCACACGCCCTTCGAGCGGATGCCGAACTCGCGCTCGAAGAAGCGCTGCCCGTGCGAGAACTGCCGCACGAGCGACTCTCCCGTCGGCATGACGGTGTCGGACTCCACCCACATGCCGCCCAGCGGCAGGAAGCGTCCGGCGGCGACCGCGGCCTTGACCCGCTCCCACACCTCGGGGCGGTGCTCCTTGATCCAGGCGTACTGCTGCGCGCTCGACATCCCGTACTGGAACTCGGGCTGCTCCTCGATGAGCGTGGTCATGGACGAGGTCGTGCGCGCGACCTTGCGGATCGTCTCGCGCACCGGCCACAGCCAGGCCGAGTCGATGTGCGCGTGACCGACGGCCGAGATGCGGTGCGCACTCGCCTCGGCGGGCGCGGCCAGCACGTCGGCGAGTCGGGCGCGGGCGTCGGAGGCGGTTTCCACGATGTGCTGCAGGTCGAGCACGTCGAGCGCGTCGTCCATGGCCTGCAGGATGCGCATGCGGCGCGGCGACGTGGCAGGGAGCTCCGCCTGCAGCTCGAACAGCACCTCGAGGTCGAGGGACAGGTCGAACACCTCGGGCTCGAACACCGCCAGGTCCATCCGGCGGGCGCGGTAGAGCGGCTCCTTCGAGGACGTGAGGATGTCGCCCTCCTGCGTCGGCAGGAAGGGGTGGTAGTCCAGCAGCACCGGGTTGGACGCCGCCTCGAGGTACAGCTCGATGGGTTCGTCACCCGCGGCGGTCTCGGCGATCGGCACCCACTGGTTGCGCGGGTTGATGCTCTTGATCGGCGTGCCGTCCGGACGATAAGCCAGGGCCTCGCACTGGAAGCCGGTCATGTTCACGTCGAAGCCGAGGTCAATGAGCGCCTCGACCCGGCGGCCCGCCCACTCTGCGGGGACGCGTCCGGTGAGCTTGAACCAGGTGGTGCCCCAGGCGGGCCCCCACGGCGTCCCGACGACGCCGGGCGCGTAGTCGAGGGCGAGTCCCTCGGCGGGGGCGATGGGCTCGCCGGGCAGCTCGTGGATCTCGACGCCGAGCGGCGCGGAGGCCGAGTGGATCGCCGGGCGGATGCGCTCCTCGAGAACGCGCTTGACGCGGCCGACGGTGAGCGAGGTGTCGTCATGCATGAGTGGGTCTCCGGGCTCGACGGTGAGGGCTGATTCGGGTCTGCGGTGATGCGCTGTGACTGAATGCTATCTGTTGTACTAAAGCGATCTAGTGCACGAGTCTAGGGCACGATCCGGCTTCTTTCCCGAGGCTAAACCGATCAAGTAGGGTGAGGGACTATGAGTCCGGCGAAACGCGTCACGATCGCCGATATCGCGCGCATGGCTGGCGTGTCCCCCGGTGCCGTCTCCTTCGCCCTCAACGGGCGCCCCGGCGTGAGCGAGGAGACCAGGCACCGCATCCTCGCGATCGTCGAGGAGAACGGCTGGCAGCCGAGTTCCGCGGCGCGCGCACTGGTCGGCGCGCGCGCCAACACGGTGGGCTTCGCCCTCGCCCGCCCCGCTCGTTCCCTGGGCTCCGAGGCCTTCTTCACCGACCTCATCGCCGGCATCGAATCGCGTCTGTCGGAGAGCAAGGTGAGCCTGCAGCTGCGACTCGTCGCCGATGTCGCGGAGGAGATGGAGGTGCACCGGCAGTGGCGCTCCTCCAATCAGGTCGACGGGTTCATCTTCATCGACCCCCGCGAAGACGATCCCAGGGTCGGGCGCATCGAAGCCCTCGACGCCCGCGCCGTGATGATCGGGTCGGAGCCCTCCCCCGAGGGTTCGGTGCCCAGCGTCTGGATCGGCGACGACACCGTGGCCGAGACCCTCTTCTCCTACCTGTCAGCGCTCGGACACACCCGCATCGCCTACGTCGCTGGGCCTGCCGAGCTCGAGCACACGCGACTGCGGGCCCAGGTGCTCGAGCGCATGACCGCCGACGGCCTCGACGGCGAGGTCATCACCACCGACTTCTCACCCGCACGCGCCTCCGCGGTGACGCGGACACTGCTGTCGGGGCGACAGCGCCCGACGGCCATCGTCTACGACAACGACGTGATGGCGGTCGCAGGTCTCCGTGTGGCCCAGGAGATGGGCCGCGCCGTCCCTCGCGATGTCTCCCTCGCCTCTTTCGACGACTCGGTCATCGCCGGGCTCATCAATCCGTCGATCACGGCGATGACCCGCGACACCTTCGAACTCGGAGAGCGTGCCGCCACCCTGCTGCTGCAGCAGATCGAGGCAGGAGCGAATCTGCCGAGCGTCGAGGGCCCGACTCCCGTGCTCACGGCGCGCGAGAGCACGGCTCCGCCCGCTCGCACGGACTGAGCACTCGCACGGGCTGAGACGAACGCCCGACCCGGATCAGCCGGGAACGACCGTGTTCACCGAGCCGTAGGGGTCGACGACATCCGCCGAGAGGTCGGGGCGGATCAGGCGGCGGATACCGCGCGCGTCGAGCGCGACAGGGTCGAGTGCGTCGTGCGAGGTGACCAGTGTCGGATCGAGTCCGGCGGCGCAGGCGTCCACCCATGCCTGGAACACGGCACCCCCTGGGCTCAGTGCCGCGCGGCTCACGGGAACCTCACGCTCGTCGACGTCGACCACGATCGCGGTGTCCCGCGCGGGCGGGGCGACGCGCTGGCGCAGCTCGGGGATGAGTTCGGCGAGACGCCGACCGATGGGCTTCGCGGCGCCGTCCTGACCGATCAGCCCCAGGGTGTACTCGAGCTCGGGGAAGTCTCCGAGGTCACGGCTCACGTCGTGCGAGCACCACCACGTGATGCCCCAGAGGTTCTCGGTGCGCACGGCCGAGCGCACGGTCGCTTCCAGGAAGCCGGGCATCTCGTCGTCGGTGAGACAGTTCGAGGGGGCGCCCACCTCCTGCAGCCACACCACCCGGTCGGGGTCTGTCGCGAAGGCGCGAGAGAGCTCGATCAGGTACTCGGCATGACGGTCGGAGGCGACGGAACGCCCGCCGTAACGCTGGGCGGTGCCGTTGAAGATCCAGGAGTGGATCGTGGTCATCGCGCCGAGACGGGAGGCATGGGCGGGGGTGAAGCCGTGCCCGTCCATGTACCAGACCGCGTCGTACTCGCTGTGGACGTGCGGGAGCCCTGGCGCTGCCGCCTCCGCCGCCGACAGCAGCGCGGAGATCCACCCCCCGGCCTCGTCCTGCGTGACCGGCCAGGGCGACGGATGCGTGTGCGCGGAGAACTGGTTCGTCTCGTTGCCGAGCGTCAGCCCGAGGAAGTTCGGCGCCTCGCTCAGCGCTCGCCCCAGGCGGTCGACGAGTGCGATCTGCCCCTCGAGCGCCCTGGGGTCGGTGAACATGTTCTTGTCGTGCCAGGTGTACAACCACGACGGCACGAAGTCGAAGCTCGAGAGATGCCCCTGGACCACATCGATGCTGGCATCCATGCCGAACTCGCCAGCGATGTCGACGACGGCGCGCACGTCGTCGATCGCCTTCTCGCGGATCAGCGTGCGGTTCGGCTGCAGCACGGTCCACAGGGGGAAGACGCGCACATGGTCGAGCCCGAGCTCGGCGAGGGCGGCGAAGTCGCGACGCACGTCGTCGGGGGTGAAGTCGAGCCAGGAGTGCATCCAGTTCTTCGACGGCGTGTAGTTCGCCCCGAACCTCAGAGGAGCATCGAGGGCGCCGCGCTGCGTCATGTGTCAGGCCTTTCGGACGTGTCCTCCGGAGAGGGCGGATTTCGCACCACTATAACGCTTGAGCAACAGACAATGCACCCTGTCCTACGCGCAGACAGTGATCTCGCGGCCGGGTGTCTTGACAGGGACGGAATCGGATGGTTTCATCTGCTAAAGCGTTGTAGTCCCCGATCGGGCTGCCGCGCGGATTCGCCCGCCTCGAGGAAGAAGCACGATGAAAGTTCCCACACGCATTGTCGCTCTGGCAGCATTCACCATCGGCGTTCTGGCGCTGACGAGTTGCACGGGAGGCGGCGCATCCTCCGGTGCTTCCGGCCCCATCGACACGTCGGGCGAGCTGAGCGGGAAGATCCAGTTCCAGACCTGGTCGCTCAAGAACGAGAAGTTCACCCCGTACTTCGAAGACCTCATCGCCGCGTTCGAGAAGGAGCACCCCGACGTCACGGTGGAGTGGCTCGACCAGCCGGGCGACGGCTACCAGGAGAAGATCCTGAGCCAGGCGAACGCCGACACCCTGCCCGATGTGCTGAACCTGCCGCCGGACATCGCCTACCCGCTCGTCGCGGCAGGCAAGCTCGTGGACCTGGAGACCGCGGATCCCGATCTGAAGTCGACCTACAACACCGGCGCATGGGAGGCGTACAGCGCCTACCCCGGTGTCGAGGGAACCTACGGCCTCCCCTGGTACCTCTCCAGCGACGCCTCGTGGTGGAACCTCGCGCAGCTCGCGCCGTTCGGGGTGACCGAGCAGAACCTGCCGACCACGGTCGACGAGCTCCTCACCCTCGCGGAAGACGTGGCGACGGAGTCTGGCGGCAAGGTGCAGCTGCTCTCCTCCATCCCGGCCCTCGACACGTTCACGGCCGCCGGCATGGAGGTCATCGACGACAAGGGCGAGTTCGACTTCAACACCGACGAGGCTGCGGCGATCATCCAGAAGTACGCCGACGCCTACGCCGCGGGCGCCATGCCCGCCGAGGCCCTCACGGGCGACTACGGCGGGAACGCCGAGGCGTACATCCAGGAGAAGGTCGCCTTCACGACCGGCGGCACCGGGTTCACGACCGACCTGCAGAAGGACGCCCCGGCACTGCTCGAGAACACGGTCGCAACGCCCCGCCTCGGGGTCGCACCCCTGTACGTGCAGGGACTGAACGTCTCGGCCGACTCCGACAACAAGGAAGCCGCGCTCGCGTTCGCGGAGTTCGCGACGAACCAGGAGAACCAGGTCGCGTTCTCGTCGCTGGCCGTCGGCACCGCGCCGGGCACGGCCGAAGGTGGAGACCAGGTCGTCGACAGCATCGCCTCGACCGTCACCGACGAGAAGCAGCTCGCCGCGATCGACACCGTGTTCGGTGCGATGAAGGATGCCAAGGCCCTGCCGTTCCAGTGGACGTCCGACATGGCCACCTACATGACCCAGCAGATCGCCCTCGCCGTCAACGGCGAAGCGGACCCGAAGGCCCAGCTCGACAAGATCGTCGAGTACGCCAACGCCAACCGCGTGGACCAGTGAGCATGCGCGCGGACACCGGCACCAGGAGCCGGAGGAAGACGATGAGATCCCACAAGTGGTACACACCGTGGCTGCTCATCGCCCCCGCCGTGATCTGGGTGCTGGTGTTCGCGCTCTGGCCCTTCCTGAACACGGTCTTCCTCAGCTTCACCGACGCCAGGCCGTTGCGCACGCCCGGCTTCGTCGGTGGAGCCAACTACGAGCGCATGTTCGGCGACGAGATGTTCTGGAACGCCCTCACCACGTGTCTCATCTACGTGGTGGTGTGCGTGCCCCTGCTCACGATCCTGCCGCTGCTGCTCGCCCTCCTCGTGCAGAAGAAGCTGCCGGGCATCTCGTTCTTCCGCACCACGTTCTACTTCCCCGTGATCGCCTCGGTCGTGGTGGTCGCCCTCATCTGGACCTGGCTGTTCGACAGCCGCGGCATCATCAACCAGACGCTCGACTTCCTCGGCCTGATCGACAAGCCGATGCCCTTCCTCGTCGACCGCTGGCTGCTGCTCGGGTGCGCCATCCTGCTCACGGTGTGGAAGGGACTCGGCTACTACATGGTCGTGTACCTCGCTGCCCTCGGGAACGTCGGCAAGGAACTGCACGAGGCCGCGATGCTCGACGGCGCCGGGTCGTTCCGCCGCTTCCTCTCGGTGACGATCCCGTCGGTCCGCGGCGCGATGCTCCTCATCGCGGTGCTGATCGCCGTCTCGGCCATGCGCGTGTTCGCCGAGCTCGACGTGCTGTCCAAGAGCACGGGCGGCCCCGGCGGCTACGACATGTCGCTCGTGATGCTCATCCGCCAGGTCGGCTCCGGCCTGAACGGCAACATCGGCTACGCCTCTGCGATCAGCGTCGCCCTGTTCCTCCTGACGCTCATACCGCTCGCGGCGATCGCGTTCATGAACCGCGAGAAGAAGGCGAAGGCTCCCGCATGACCGCTCAGACGATCACCGCGCCCGAACGCGATGAGAAGCCGCAGGACGCTCCCGCTCCCGCGCGCGAGCGCATCTTCCGGCACCGCGGCTCCGGCGACTTCAGCAAGCCGACTCTCGGCGGGCTGATCGGCCGATACGCCTTGCTGGTGCTCGTGCTCTTCCTGGTCATCGGACCGTTCGTGTGGCAGCTGTCGACCTCGTTCAAGGGCGCGACCGAGAACATCTACTCCTTCCCCCCGGAGCTGATCCCGCGCGAGCCGACCCTGCAGAACTACACCAGGGTCGCCGACGTCGTGCCCGTGTACCTGTATGCGTGGCACTCGCTGCTCGTCTCCGTCGGCACCGTGATCAGCAACGTGATCCTGGCCACATTCGCCGGCTATGCGCTCGCCTGCATGAAGTTCCGCGGCAAGTGGATCGTGATGGGCATCCTGCTGTCGACCCTGCTGTTCCCCGGCGAGGTGACCGTGACGAGCAACTTCCTCACGATCCGTGCGCTCGGCCTCGCCGACACCCTGTGGGGAGTGTTCCTGCCCGGAGCGATCAGCGCCATGAACGTGCTGCTGGTCGCCACCGCGTGCCGCATGATCCCGAAGGACGTGCTCGACGCGGCCACCGTCGACGGCGCGACCACGTGGCAGCGCATCCGCCACATCGTGTGGCCGAACATCCGCGGCATGGTCTCGGTGGTGGCGATCTTCGCCTTCATCGGCGCCTGGGACGACTACCTCTGGCCGTTGATCGTGCTCTCCGATCCCGCGAAGTACACGCTGACGGTCGGCATGGCCTACCTCAACAGCAGCTTCTCGGTCGACCCGCGTCTGATCGCGGCCGGCACCATGATCGCCCTCGTCCCCATCGTGATCATGTTCTCGTTCACGCAGCGGTTCTTCTTCAAGGGCGTGCAGGAAGGCGCGATCAAGGGGTGAGCAGCGTGCACCTCATCCCGGCGGACGGCCCGGCCGATCCCCCGTCTTCCCGCCCCCGCAGCGGCGTGCTCCGGGCTCCGGTCTTCGCCTTCTCGTTCGATCCGTCCGCCGGCGAGCAGCGGCTCGACGTTCCGGATCTCCCCGCTGTCGAGATCACCCAGGACACCGTGCTGCACTGGGCGTTCTACGCGGACGGGCCGGCGGCGACGCTGGCACCGCACGCCTCACTCGCTGTGACGGTCGATGTGCGCTTCGCCGACGGCTCGCGGCTGAGCGACGACGCGGCCGTGCGGGACCGCTACGACTTCCCGGTCACCGCGCAGGCGCAGTTCGACGCCCGGTGGAGCCTGCCGGAGCAATGGAACGCCGACACCGTCGCCCTCGCTCCCTTCGCCGGTCGCGCGGGGATGGTCGAGGTCGTGTTCGGCACCGCGGCTCTGCCTGCCGATGCTTCCCCTGCCGATGCTTCCCCTGCCGATGCTTCCCGTGCCGATGCCGCGGACCTCCCCTCGAGCTGCACGGGCTTCGTGCAGCTCATGGTCGAGGAGAGGGTGCCGACGCCGGCCGACCTCGCACCCGCGGAACGCGTCGACACCCGCCGCGGCTCGCACTCGGGTGCACGATTCTCCCGCGGCAACACCATCCCGGCGGTCGCCGTGCCCCACGGGTTCACGTTCGTCACGCCGGCGACCGATGCGGAGGATTCGCGCTGGCCGTATCGCCCGTTCGTGCACGACGACCCGCAGGGGCGACGACTCGAGGCCCTGCAGTTCTCGCATCAGCCCAGCCCCTGGATCGGCGACCGTTCCGTGCTGCAGCTGATGCCCTTCCTCGGAGACCCGACATCGAGCCGTGCAGGGCGACGGCGCTGGATCACACCGGGCACCGAACGGGCGCGGCCGCACGAGTACGCGGCAGAGCTCGGCGATGGCCTGCGCGTCCAGCTGACGACGACCGCCCACACCGGCGCGTTCCGCGTGTGCAGCTCCGACGCCGACGCCCGCATCGGCTTCGTCATCGACCAGCTCAGCGACGAAGGATGCCTCGCCTGGACGGACGCCGGGGGGTTCGAGGGCTGGATCCCTGAAGGCTCCGAGGAGTGGGGCAACGCTCCCCGCTGCTTCTTCGCCGGAGTGGTGATGCACCCCGACCAGGACGCCAGTGGGGACGGGCCAACCTTCGCACACGGTCCGCTCGATGATGACGGACGCGGTGCGGTCGCGGGCCACGTCTCCGGACGGGGCTCACTCGAGGTGCGGATCGGCATCTCCTTCCTCTCCGTGGAACAGGCCCGACGTGCCCTGGAGACCGAGGCGCCGGCGTCGATCGCCTACGAGGAGCTGCGCGATGCGACCGCTGCCCAGTGGGATCGGCTGCTGTCGCGCGTGACGATCCCCCCGCTGGCGGACGCCGACCTCCCCTATCGCTCGCTCGCCGACGAAGAGCACCGCTCCCGGATCGCCGCCGCCCTCCACCGGATGCACCTGTACCCCAACAGCGCCGCGGAGAACGTCGGAACGGCGGAGGTGCCCGTCTGGCGGTTCGCCGACGTGTTCGCTGCGCGTGCGTCCTGGGGCGATACCCCACCGATCGTCGACGGTGAGCTCGTCGTCAACAACGGCTACTGGGACACCTATCGCACCGAGTGGCCGGCGCTCGCCCTGCTCGACCCCGCCCTCGCGGGAGAGCTGCTCGACGGGCAGCTCGAGCAGTATCGTCGGGGCGACTGGATGGCGAGGTGGAGTGCCCCGGGCTACGTCGACAGCATGGTCGGCACCTCCAGCGACCAGATCTTCGGAGATGCCGCCCGCTGGGGCGTCGGGTTCGACCGTGCGGCCGCCTTCGAGAGCGGGTGGCGGAACGCCTGCGAGCCGGGGCCCGACGCACGCCGTGGCCGCAAGGGGATCGCGACCGGCCGGTTCACCGGGTACGTCTCCTCGGAGGTGCCCGAGGGCATGAGCTGGAGCATCGAGAACGCGGTGAGCGATGCCGCCCTCGGCCACTTCGCCGCGCAGCTGGCCGCCGAGTGCGAGTCCGCATCGGATGCTGCCCGCTATCGATCCTTCGCCCGCTACTTCGCGAACCGCGCGCGGTCGTATCGCACCCTGTTCGACCCGGACACCGGATTCTTCCGCGGCAGGGATTCCCTCGGCGAGTTCGCAGGAGGCTTCGACCCACGCTCCTGGGGCGGAGACAACGTCGAGACGAACGCCTGGGGCATGTCGGTCGGAGCCGTGCACGACGGCGCCGGACTGGCTGACCTCCACGGCGGCCCCGAACGCCTCGGCCGCCATCTCGACGCGCTCTTCGCCGAACCCGAGACCGCGGACGAGCGTTTCGGCGGTGCATACGGCACCGTGATCCACGAGCAGCGGGAGGCACGCGCCCTGCGGTCGGGGATGTGCGCGATCTCCAACCAACCCGCCCACCACATCCCCTTCATGTACGCGTTCTCCGACCGCCCGTGGCAGACCGCGTCCGTCGTGCGCGACCTCGCCGGGCGCCTGTTCGCCGGCGCCCACATCGGCCAGGGGTACCCGGGCGACGAGGACAACGGCGAGATGAGCGCGTGGTGGCTCTGGGCCGCACTAGGGCTCTATCCCCTGGAGCTCGCCTCGGGACGACTCCGGATCGGGTCCCCGCTGTTCGACGACATCCGTGTGGCTCGCGGCGACGGCTCGACGCTGCGGATCCGGTCACGACGCTCCGCTCCGTCCGCCCATGTGCTGCAGGAGGCGCGACTCGACGGCGTGACCCTGACGTCGGCAGACCTGCCGATCGATGCGCTGGTCGGAGACTCCGTTCTCGAGCTGCGGTTCGGTACCGACCCCCTCCTGGCGCTGGAAGTCGCGGGTCCGCAGCAGCACTCGGTGCCCTGGCATCAGGATCTGACGTCGCGCGACGGATACCCCCTCGCCTCGTCAGGGGTCACGAACCCCGAGCACCTCTTCGACGATGGCGCGGGCCTCACCCTCGAAGGTCGGCAGGAGAGCACCCTGCACACCGGGGACTGGATCGGATGGCGGTTCCCCTCGCCGCAGAGTGTCAGCGACGTCACGGTGACCACGACCTCAGAGGCCTCCTCCTCCGCGCTGCTGTGGGAGCACCTGACGACTGCGGGTGAGTGGGAGACCGTCGGGACGACCCATGTCTGCGAGCTCCCGGCCGACCGTACGACGCCCTTCACGTTCACGGAACGAGTCGTGACCTCGGCGATCCGCGTCCGGGCGGAAGCCGAGGTCACGCTCCGTCAGATCGAGCTCTTCGATCTCGACTGATCGGGTCTCGTGCCGCTCACGGAGCCGCTCGGTACTCGGTCGCCTCTCCCTTGAGCGCCTGCGTGATCCCGGAGAGCAGCCCCGACTGGTCGGTCGCGGTCAGGTTGTACGCCACATAGACGCCGTAGCCGTCGGAGACCGTGCGCTGGGCGTAGTCCGCGGCTGTCGCGGAGCTCACGTTCGACAGGTCGATCGCGGCCGCGCCGAGGCGCGCCCTGTCCTCGAGACCCGGCACCGTGGGGGCGTTGTAGGACGGGTAGTAGGGGTTCCAGGCGTGGTCGATCACCGCTGCGGGATCGAACCGGGTGAAGTCCGTCACGGTGTAGGTCTCGCCGATCGCGTACAGGGTGATGATCTTGTCAGGGCCGAGGCGATCACGCAGCGCCGAGGCGAGCCACCCGAAGGACTGCGCGTTGGGCTGCGGCGTGCCGTTCGCGCCGTAGTTCGTCCACTCGTCGTCGAAGTCGATGCCGTCGAGGCCGTAGGTCGTGACCGCGTCGGCGAGCTGGGCGGCGAAGGCGTCCGCGGCCGCGAACGACGTGAAGTTCGCGAACCCGGCGCCCTGATGATTCCCCAGCACGGACAACAGCACCTTCGTGCCGCGGGCCTGCAGCGGTCGGATCTGGTTCTGCACATCCTGAAGCGTCTCGGTGACGCGCTCGTTGAAGTGCAGGTAGGCCTTCTCGCCGTCGTAGTTGATGTTGGCGGCGAAGATCATCGCCAGGTCGACGGCCGGCCGACCCGAATCGGCGAGCGTGTAGTCGGCGACATTCGCTAAATCGTTCGAGTTGACCTCCACGTAGACAGCGAGCTTCGGCTCGGCGGCCGTGTCGTCCGCAGCGGCCGCGGTCGATCCGGCGACCGCCCCCATCCCCGCGAGCGCGAGGGCCGCAGCGGCTGCAAGTGCTCTACGGAAACGGTGGTTACTGGCTTTCGGCTGACTCATGACAGTTCGTCTCCTTCGTCGTCGTGTCCAGATCGAGCCGCATCGGTGCGTCTCGCGGCCGACTATATCGCTTAAGCGATGTGGCCGAAAGAGTGCCGGCCACTGTCATGAACAGTGCCTCGCACGGGCACTGGCGCCGATACCGCTTTCCCGGGATGCTGGACGCATGCGCGCGCTTCGACCGCTGTGGCGGTACCCCGTGATCACGCTCACCGTGTTGGTCTTCGCTGCAGTGGGGGTGCTGCACGCGGTGGACGAAGCGGGGATCGGCCGCTGGCTCGCCACGGTGTACGTGTCGGCCGTCGTGGTCTGGACACTGGTCGGCATGGTACGCGACGTGCTGCACGGACACGTCGGGCTCGACATCCTGGCCGTCGTCGCGATGGTCGCCACGCTGGCGGTCGGCGAGTACATCGCTGCGCTCATCATCGTGCTGATGCTCTCCGGCGGTGAGGCGCTCGAGGACTTCGCCGGACGCAGGGCCAAGCGGGATCTGTCGGCGCTGCTGGACCGCTCGCCTCGCATCGCCCATGTTCTGGTACACCCGGACTCGCCCGATTCCGACGAAGCTCGCGACGTGCCGATCGACGATGTCGCGGTCGGCGACGTGCTGCTGGTGCGCCCCTCCGAGATCGTGCCGGTGGATGCGACGCTCCTGACCGACACGGGGACGTTCGACGAGTCCTCGCTGACGGGCGAGAGCATGCCGGTCACGCGCGAGGCGGGCGGGGAGGTGCTGTCCGGGGCGATCAACGGAAGCCGCGCCGTCCGCATCAGAGCACTGCGCACCGGTGCCGACAGCCAGTACCAGCAGATCGTCGCGCTGGTGCACTCCGCCGAGTCGTCGCACGCGCCGATCGTCCGCCTCGCCGACCGCTTCGCCATCCCGTTCACCGCCGTGTCGCTCGTGCTCGCCGGCACCGCATGGGCGATCTCCGGCGACTCCACGCGCTTTGCCGAGGTGCTCGTGCTGGCGACGCCGTGCCCCCTCCTCATCGCGGCGCCCGTGGCATTCCTCGGCGGCCTCTCACGGGCAGCGAAATCCGGGGTGATCATGAAGAGCGGGGCCGTGATCGAACAGATCGCCCGGGTGCGCTCCGCCGCGTTCGACAAGACCGGGACGCTCACGCAGGGCCGCCCCGAGCTCGTGGAGGTCCGCCCCGCTGCGGGCTTCGACGCCGACGAGATCCTGCAGCTGGCCGCATCCGCGGAACAGTACTCCTCGCACGTGCTGGCCGACGGCATCCGGCGCGCCGCCGATGCGCGGGGGCTCGTCCTGCACGCGGCTCGGGAAGCCAGCGAGACCGCCACGAACGGGGTCGCCGCAACGATCGCCGGGCGCACCGTCGTGGTCGGAAAGCCCGCCTACGTCGCCTCGCTCGCACCCGACACCGTCCGGGCGCAGCTCGAACCCGGCGAAGCCGCGGCCTACGTGGCGGTGGACGGGCGCTTCGCCGGCGTGCTCGTGCTCGCCGATGCCGCCCGCCCCGAAGCGTCCGCCGTCATCTCGTGGCTGCGGCTGCACGACGTCGATCGCGTCGCGATGCTCACCGGCGACGTGGATTCGACGGCGGAATCGGTGGGACGCCAGCTCGGCATCGATGAGATCCACGCGGAGCTGCTGCCGCCCGAGAAGGTGCGGCTCGCCGCCGAGATGCAGCCGCGCCCGGTGCTCATGGTGGGCGACGGCGTCAATGACGCGCCCGTGCTGGCAGCCGCAGACATCGGTATCGCGATGGGGGCGAAGGGAGCCACTGCCGCCGGCGATGCCGCAGACGTCGTGATCCTCGTCGATTCGCTCGCGAAGGTCGTCGACGCCGTCTCGATCGGCCGCCACACGCTCCGGGTCGCGCTGACCGCGATCTGGATCGGCATCGGGTTGAGCGTCGGGCTCATGATCGTCGCGATGACCGGCGTCATCCCGGCGGTCGTCGGTGCGCTCGTCCAGGAACTCGTCGACCTCGCGACCATCCTCTACGCCCTGCGGGCGCTCAGCGGACCACCCAGCGGGCTGCGCCCGACCGCGCAGGAGGAGCCCGGAGCCGTCGCCCCGGCACGGGGAGAGAATGGAGTGACGGGGCGTCTGCCGCGCAGCGAGGGGGTCGAGTGAGTTCGGTGGATCGCGCCCTCTCGAGCATCAGAGTGATCTCGTCGCGGCGCTGCGAGGCCCATCGATCGCCGGTCGCCAGCGATGGCGCACCCCCGCAGCTCCTCGTCATCCCGGAGCACGACGACCTTCACGTCGATATCGGAGGACGACGCCACCTCGTCCGCTCGGACCAGCTCGCCGTGGTGTGCCCGGCCGAGGGAGACGCCATCGCTCTGACCCGCGAGATCCAGGCCGAGAGCAGCTCCGAGATGCGGTCTGTCTTCGGTGTCGAAGCGATCGCGTTCAAGAGTCGCGGACACGTCTACACGCTCCTCGAGCAGGAGCTCCCCCGGACGATCGTGGTCGACAGCACACCGCTGCTGGCCTCCGTGGTCGCATTGCTGCACGCCGAGGGCAGGCGCGATCCCGTCGTCGACAGCCTGCTCTGCAAGCTCACCGAAGTCGCGGTGTGCGCGGCGGTCGCCGCCTGGATCGACACGGCGCCGACACCACCGGGCTGGATCGGCGGCGTCGCGCATCCGAGGATCGGGGCCACACTCGAGGCAGTGCACAGCGAGCTCGGAACGGTCTGGACGGTCTCCGACATGGCTGCGCACGCCCACATGTCCCGCTCCGCGTTCGCCAAGCTCTTCCGAGAGGTCGTCGGCTCGACGCCGTCGTCGCACCTCGCCCGGTGGCGCATGGCGCACGCGCTCGAACTCCTCGAGGCCTCTCCCGACATGCCGTTGAAAGACGTCGCGGATCGGCTCGGCTATTCGGACGAGTTCGCGCTCAGCACCGCGTTCAAACGCCGCTTCGGCGCGAGTCCGCGCAACTACGTGGATCCCGCGCCGAGCCGCGTCCGGGGCTAGACCCCCGCGCTGAAGCGCCGGATCAGACGCGCGACGTCGGCAGGGGCCGTGACGAGGGCGTCATGTCCCGCCGCGAGCTTCGTGACGGACCATCGCTCCGGCCGCGCACGCACACGGTCCTTCGACGGGCCGACATCGGCGAACGGCGGGGCCGTGCAGTCGATGTAGAGCAGGGGCACATCGGGCATCGGGCCGGTGATCGATGCGACGTCGCTCCAACTGCTCCACGGGTGCCCGGTGAGCCTGCGGTCGAGCCATTCGACGTCGTTCCGACGCGTCACCCCGAACATAGTCGGATCCTGCGGCTTGGGGACGTAGTACCCCTGACCCGCCTGCGCGACCACGGTCGGCAGCGCGGCCCGACTCGCGGGGGTGAGCACGTCGAGGATCCGCTCCCCGGGATCTACGACGACCGCGTCGAGGTACACCGCGCCGCGGAGGCGATCGGAGATCCGCTCGGCGACGGCGGAGACATAGGCACCACCGATGCTGTGTCCGACGAGCACCACGTCACGCAGTTCCTCGGCATCGATCGTCGCCACGATGTCGTCCACGCCGTCCTGGAAGCGGATGTAGGGCGAGAGACGGTGTGCACGATCGCCGACTCCCGGCAGGGTGGGCGTGAGGATCCGTCCCCGGCGAGGATCGAGTTCGTCGACGACGCGCCGCCAGGCCCAGCCACCGTGCGATCCGCCGTGGATGAGCACGAGGTCGGCGCGGGAACGGGAGGCGGAAGCACTGCCGGACGGGACGATCGCCCCGCCCGCTCCCGCAGCGACCGCGGCGGTCACCCCCAGTGCCGCGCCCAGCACCATCCGCCTGTTGACCCCTCGGGGGATCGGCCCGGTGGCCACTTCGCCGGTCACCGCGCCACCGCGCTTTCCCGGGCGACCACGGCCTCCAGCGAGTGCGGCTGTTCGCCGAGCACATCGTGGACGCCGTCGGAGAGATGATCATCGCGCCCGGCGCGGATCGCGTCGAACAGGTTGGCGAGGGCATCCACCATCCGCGGCTTCAGGTAGGGCGCGACGGATCCCCGCCACTCGTCGACCCCGATGTCGGCGAAGGCCAGGGCACGCCCGGTGCGCCGCCCGACGATCTCGACGGCTTCGGCGAACGAGAGCGACTGCGGGCCGGAGAGCTCGACGCGCGACGGGCCCGGCGTCTGCGATCGCAGGAGCGTCGCTGCGACTCTGGAGATGTCGCGTGCATCGATGAACGGCTCCCTCCCATCTCCCACCGGCAGCCGCAGCTCGCCGGTGGCATCCAGCTGAGCGGCGAAGAGACCTGTGGTGAACCCCTGCGCGAACCATGAGGGGCGCAGGAAGGTCGAAGCGGGCGCGGCGGCACCGAAAACCTCCTCCGCTCCGGACGCGATGCCGTCACCGCTGACCCCCGGGTTTCGTGCGGTGAGCACCACGGCGCGCTCGACGCCGGCGTCGGCGAGCACCCGTGTGAAGGGGGTGAGGTCCATCCGATCCTCGGGGAGGACCACGTACACCGCCCCGGCACCGTCGAACAGCGACGGCCAGGTGCTCGCGTCGTCCCAGTCGAACCGCCACGGCGAGCGGCGGGAGGCGCGTCGCACCCGCACATCCGCGGCCTCCAGCAGATCCGCCACCTGCGAGCCCGTCGTTCCGGTGGCTCCGAGTACGACGACCGGGGCCCCTTCCTCTTCATGAAGTGTCATGCCTTCCATGCTCGAAGCCGTCGCCACCGCGGCCCATGGCCTGACGCATCGCGTGCATGTTCACGGCTCTCGCCCGTCGAGCAGGTTGCCCTTGGTCACCGAGTTTCCGGCTGCAACCGATTCCTGACCTCTTCTGCACGGTGCTTCTACACGCCATTCGCTCCACAGCCACCGGGATGACAGCACGTCACGACCGGAATACCGTGACAACCTTGCCCTCCGGAATGAGACTGGAGGCATGCGCTTGAACGATCCGCAGGTATGGACTCTGATCGGCGTTTTCGCAGCAGTGATGCTGGGCGGCATGACGCTGATGACGACGCAGCTCAGCCGGGTGATCCGCGCCGAGGTCGACCGCGTCGAAGGCACGCTCTCGGCGAAGATCGACCGCGTCGAAGGCACGCT
>NZ_LSJW01000267.1:0-1094 GCF_001557335.1 Microbacterium sp. CCH5-D1 | reverse complement strand
CTGCTGGACGGGGTTGGTCTTGGCCATGGGGTGCTGCTCCTAGGTCGTGGGGATCGTTCGGTGGCCGTCGTCGGCCATGCGCTGCAGGACGGTGGTGAGCTCGTCCTGCGGGATGTAGAACGTGGTCACGCTCTCGATGTGCTCCTGCAGGTCGGTGAGGAATCGCGCGGTCTCGGCGGGGTGCAGGCTCATTGCTGCTCCTCGTGGGAGGCGCAGCGGCCGGGGCTGGTCGTCGTGGTCATCTGCCGTCCCTCCCTATCCGTCAAAGTTGAGTGCATGTGACATACACAACACTAGCCCGGGTTTGGTCGATCGCGCAGCGTCGACGTGGCGCGTCTACGGTGAGAGTCGGGAGGGTGCGGTGGTGAGCGACGTCTGGATGTATGAGCACAACGTCGACGACTCGGCGCGTTTCGTGCTGGGCACAGTGGGTGAGAACCCGTTGATCTGCGTGGGTGTGAACCCGAGTACTGCGGTGCCGGGAGACCCGGATCTGACGGTGAGCAAGGTGATGGGGTTCGCGGCGCGCAACGGCTTCGACAGCTGGGTGATGCTGAATCTCTACGCGCAGCGGTCGACCGATCCGAGAGGTATGCACCTGGTGCACGATCCGGTGCTGCAGGCGGAGAATGAGCGGCATATCGCGGCGCTGGTTGCCGGTCGTCCGCTCACCCTGCTCGCGGCGTGGGGCGAGTTGATCAAGACCCGCAGCTACCTTCGGCAGCTGCTGGCCGGCATCGTGGCTGTGACGGACGCCTCGGGGTGCGAGTGGGTCTCGATCGGCGACCTGCTCAAGAGTGGGCATCCACGCCACCCGTCTCGAGCGGGTTATGCCTTGCCCCTACAGCCGTTCGATGTCACGGGGTATCTGCACGCCCTTGGGGCGTGACTAGAGCCCCATTTCGAGCGCGGTGGCCGCGGAGCGGGCGATGAAGATCGAGTTCAGCGCCGCGGCCTTGCCGATGCGGTCGTTCCGCTTCATGTCGGCGAAGATTATGCGCGCCTCGGTGGTGAGCTCGTCGTCGGTCGGGAACTGCGAGATACGAATGCGATCGAACGTGCTGAGAGGGCCGTCCGGGATCTGAGTCTGGGGA
>NZ_LSJW01000266.1:0-1452 GCF_001557335.1 Microbacterium sp. CCH5-D1 | reverse complement strand
TCGGCGGCCTTCGTCGTGCGGTGGAGGATCAGCGTCCGCGGAAGCGACGTGTTGCGTCCTGAACCTCGCCGACCAGTTCCTCCAGGATGTCCTCGAGGAACAGGACAGCGGTGGTGTTCCCCTCCGCGTCCCGCACCTTGGCCAGGTGCCGGCCCGCGCGGCGCATGACCGCGAGGGCGTCCTCGAGGTCGGTGTTCTCCTGAACGGGCACCATGTGGTGGATACGCTTGGCCGGGACCGGCTGGATCATCTTGGTCTCGGCGTCCGCTCCCTCGGACGCCCGCAGGATGTCCTTGAGATGCACGTAGCCGATCGGAACCGACTCGTCGTCGACGATCACGTAACGCGAGAACCCGTAGCGGGCGACCGCCTTCTCGATGTCGTCCGGCGTCGTCGACTGCGGAAGAGTGACCAGATCGCTCAAGGGCACAGCGACATCCCTGGCCTTCTTGTCGGTGAACTCGACGGCGGCGGCGACGGTTCCCGCCGTGTCCATGAGCACGCCCTCGCGCCGCGACTGGCTGACGATGGTCGCGACCTCTTCGAGCGTGAACGTGGATGCCGCTTCATTCTTCGGCTCGACGCGGAACAGGCGCAGCACGCCGTTCGCCGCCGCGTTGAGCACCCAGATCACCGGCATGAAGACCTTCGACACCCAGACCAGCGGCGGGGCGAGGATCAGCACAGCGCGGTCCGGCACTGAGAAGGCGAGGTTCTTCGGCACCATCTCACCGAACACCACGTGCAGGAACGAGACGACCAGCAGCGCGACCGTGAACGACACGGCATCGACGGCGCCGTCCGGCCACCCCAGCGCATGCAGCGGCACCGACAGCAGGTGGTGGATGGCCGGCTCCGACACGTTGAGGATCAGCAGCGAGCAGATCGTGATGCCGAGCTGTGAGGTCGCGAGCATGAGAGTGGCATGCTCCATCGCGTACAGGGCCGTCTTCGCCGCACGCGAACCCTGATCCGCGCGCGGCTCGATCTGCGATCTTCTGGCCGAGATCACGGCGAACTCGCCGCCGACGAAGAACGCGTTCGCGACCAGGAGCACGACGAGCCAGGCGAGTCCGCCCCAATCGCTCATCGGGTCACCTCCTCATCGACAGCCAGCGGTCTCGGCACGTAGCGCACCCGATCGACTCGCCGACCGTCCATGCGCACGACCTGCAGCGTGCCGGTGTCGAGCTCGACCTCGTCGCCGACCGACGGAACCCGTTCGAGCACGCTCATGACGTAGCCGCCGACGGTGTCGTAAACGTCGCCCTCCGGCACCTCAACGCCGGCGCGACGACGCAGCTCGTCCGGTCGGAGCTCCCCGGGGAACGTGATGCCCTCGCGGTTGCGGATCACTCCGGCCCTGGTGCGATCGTGCTCGTCGGCGACCTCGCCCACGAGCTCTTCGACCAGGTCTTCGAGAGTCACCAGACCGGCGGTGCCGCCGTACTC
>NZ_LSJW01000265.1:0-4459 GCF_001557335.1 Microbacterium sp. CCH5-D1 | reverse complement strand
TCACTGGGGATGGCAGTCGGCAGCAGCGTCGGCAGCCGGTCCGACTCCACCACATCGAGTCTTTCGGCGGCTGCACTCGTCTCGACCGTCTCGACGTCGCTCGTCACCGTCGAGGTGATTCCCGCGGACAGCGTCACGACCGCGACGGCCGCCGTCATGAGGATGCTCGTCTTGGTCGCCACGAGCCCGACAGCAGGCAGAGTGATCGTCGCCGGCATGGACGACGCGCTGGCCGATACCCCGGACGTCGTGAGCGTCTGCCACAGCTGAAGACCCGTGCCGACGCCGATGCCGGCGGGGAACAGCACAGTGAGGATCCGCGAACTCGCCCGACGCGCCTCCTCAGCTTTTGCGCTGCAGTCGGCGCACATCGCGAGATGTGCTCGCACCCGGCGATCATCACGCGTGGTGAGACGTCGACGGGCATGGGCGCCCAGCTTGCTGAGCGTCCACCGACACTCCTTGGAGGCCGGCGGTCTCGACGTCAGGTGAGCCGAGATCCAGGCCTGACGGAGCCCCTCTCTGGCACGGAACGCAAGCACTGCCGCCGCGCGTTCGCTGATCTCCAAGCGCCTGCCGATCTCGAGCATCGACAGGTCCTCGACCTCGGCGAGCCACAGCACGTCCTGCCAGCGCGTGGGCAGCGTGAGGATCGCCTTCGAGACGAGCGCGGCATCGAAATCGGAATCCGCCGCCTGGTCCGTCGAGGCCGGATCCTCGACGGCTTCGATGTACTCGATGGGCACCTCGCGTCGGGAACGTCCCCAGCTGATCGCGAGATTGCGCATCGTGGCGAAGAGGTAGGGCTTGAAGGCGGTGGTCGGCCCCTTCCCCGTCTGGATGGCCTGGTAGATCCGCGTGAACGACTCCGCCACGAGGTCGTCGGAGTCGGCCGACCACCAGTAGGTACGAGCGACCGCCCTGGCGACCTGTGAGTAGCGCGCCCAGAGCTCAACGTAAGCGCGTTGGTCGCCGGTACGCACACGAGCCAGGAGATCGGAGTCTCGATCCCCTGGCTGGGTGATGTCTTCGTCTCTGTTCATGGATTCTCCCTTTCCCCCAAGGGATCTCAGGACGGGATGGAGACGCCGTCCTTCACGAGTCATGCCCGAGTGGGCCGGGTGCACCGGCCCACTCGGGCGATGGATTCAACGAGAACGGTTGAGTCGTCGTCGCGTCACGAGACGCGTACCTCCGATCAGCAGCAGGCCCGCGAGCAGCAGAGTCGAGGTGGCGGCTTGCATGCCGGTGGCCGCCAGGGTCATCACCTCAGGAACGCCGGCCGTGGGCGTCGGCGGCGGCGTGACGGTCTTCGTCAGCGGGTTGGTGACCGAGACCGTGACCGTCTCACCCCCGACCGTGAAGTGTGCCGGCGAGATCACGGGCTTGCCCCACGTGATTCCCTCGATCGGCTTCGGAGCCCGCTCCCGCACGGTGACGTCGGCCCCGACCGGGAGCGCAGAGCTCGAGACAGGGGTTCCCACTTTGAGAGCGAGCTCCCCCGAGCCCGCTTCGAACCCCGGACCGGCCGGGTACGAGTACTCGAGCACGTACTCGGTGTCCGCCGGGACGAGCGAGGTGGCCGCGGCCGCACCGTCGAGCGACTTCACCGCCGAGAAGGGCAGGGTGCGCAACGTCGCCGTGTTCGTGAGTGCGACATCGATCGTCGCCTCGCCCTTGATCTGCAGCGTCTGCGGCGAGAACACCGGAGCCGCCCACTCCAGATTCCACGGAAGACCCTCGAGTGACTCCGTGAGTGCGATCGTGGTGCCTTCGGCGAACGACGGGCTCACCCACGGCGTGCCGGCCTGCACCGTGAACTCGCCCGACGTGACGACGCCCTGGGGGTCCGTGGCGATGTACCCGCCGCGATACGTCACGTCGCCGAGGTTCGCCGTGTCACCGAGCACCTTCTTGTCGATCGTGAAGGTTCCGACCCTGGTGCCGGTTCCCGTGCCCGACCCTCCGTGACGCGTGACCTCAGCGGTGGTGGTGCCCGTGCTCTCCGTGCCGATGCGGATCGTCGCGTCGTTCTTGTAGACGCCGGCCGCACCGCCGTCGGTCACCTTCGAGAGGTAGTGCACGTTGTAGAAGTAGCCTTCGCGTGCGGTGAACGTGACGGTGGTCCCGTCAGCGGAGACGGTGTAGTCCGTCGACGCCACTTCGGTGAACGGCCCGGGGACCACCAGTCCGCTCGGAAGCGTCTGCAGCTCATTGGCCGCCCACAGGCTGGGGTAGTGCTCGCCGGTGGCCGACTGGGCGATGAGCTCTTGGTTCGCGCCGATGACGTCGGTGACGACGACCTCCTGCCCACCGATCATCCCTTTCGCCCCGGCAGCGACCGCGACGTCCCAGAAGATGGTGTCGGTCCCGTTCTGGTACTCGCCGCTCTTGAAGTTCCACCGACCGGTGAAGTCGCAGTCCTCCTTGCAGATGAACGGGTCGGGCCGCACGTCGACCGTTGCCTTCGCGTCGCCGAAGTCATAGGTCACGGTCTTCTGCTCGGTCACCTCCGTCGTGACCGTCACCCAGAAAGAGAAGCCGCCGGACAGACCCCGTGGATGCGTACTGAGGTAGGTGCTGTCGAAGTCGCACACCAACTGGGTGGCTGTGGTCACGCAATTCCCCGCCGCGGTTCCATCGGCGTCGAGCAGGGGGAAGGCATCCGGCAACCCGCGCAGGTCGTCCGGGAGGTCGACCACGAAACCAGCGGGACTCACCGGGTTGTCCGGGAGAGACCATCGACCGGTCAACTCCGCCTTCGTCCCGCTCGTGACCGCGCTCTCCGTGAACGCCACCGAGTCGACCTTCGCCTCTGTCGCATAGGGAGGTGCGGCCGACGCGGCGACCGGAGCGGCGATCGCACCCGCCGCCGCGGCGACGAGTACCACGGCAGCGGCGCCGATTCGCATCATTCGGCGAGAACGGGACGGTGAATGCCCATGGGCGACTGGCTGATGGTTCACAGGGTTCCTCCGGTTGTCGAATGGCGAGCAGGTGCGCAGCACGCCATGCCGGATAAGACAGGGGATGCATGTTCCGATAACGGCCGTCCCGGCCATTTGGAGGTGACCGATAACGTCGTTGCACCTTTGCTCTAAACCGAGCCGGCTCTCGCCGTTCGCCGCCATGGATTCGAGGCTTGCGGCCCAGAGCGCAGCACCGAGGATGACAGCAGTCGCCGAGCGGACACGAAGCGACAAGCCGTGAACGTTCGTGACATATCGATGTGCTGGCATTCGTGCCGCCGCCCAGTCGTCCAATGAAGAATGCGCGGCGGGTCCGGGGAGAACCCGCCGCACGGAGGGCCGACCTCTGGGGAAGCATCGACGATTTTGGGGAACCGCCGTCGGGGCGGACGGAGTATTCCGTGAGAAGCGCCCCATCGAACCCTCGAAGCTACGACGGCACACCTGTCGATCCATTACGCGCGATGGCCGTCATTTCTCGTCGACGCGGTCCCGGGGGTCAGGCCGATCACCCGCACCGCCCTGCCGATAGGCTCGGTGCCGTGCCGAACGTCGAGCCCTCCGCCCCCGCATCCGCCGCCTCCGATCTCCTCCGCATCGCCGCGGCGCTCGAGGGCCCACAGCCCCTGAACTGGGTGATCACCGGCGACTCGATCACGCACGGCCTGGTGCACACGCAGGGCGGCCGCAGCTATCCGGAGCACTTGCACGAGCTGATCCGCGGCGAGCTGGAGCGTGTGCGCGATGTGGTGATCAACACCGCGATCAGCGGCAATCGCATCGTCGACCTGCTCGATGACTGGGATCGTCGCATCGCGTCGTGGCGGCCCGATGTCGTCACCCTCATGATCGGCACGAACGACGCCTCCGACGGCGGGCCGCGCGAGGTCATCACGGCAGACGACTACGCGGCGTCCTTGCGCGACTTCGTCACCCGCGTGCGTGCTCTCGGCGCCGTCCCCGTCCTGCAGACACCGCCGGCGATCGACATCCGCAACGCTCCGGAACGGGCGCGCATCGGGGAATTCGCCGAAGCTGTACGCCAGGTCGCCGTGAGTGAGGACGTGATCCTCATCGACCAGTACGCCCGCTTCGCCGAGCTCGGCGCCGGCTCCGTGCCCTGGGGGCTGATGAACGACCCGTTCCACCCGAACACGGAAGGTCACGCGGCTCTCGCCCTGGAACTCGCGCGCGGCCTCGGGATCCGCCCTGAAGGGCCGCGCGCACGCACCTTCGCACTCCTCGAGGGACTCGTCGCCACCGCTCGACTGAACGGTTAGACCTCGCGGACGCCCTCACCCGCGGTGGACGAAAGACCTCTGGACGCGATGCTCGGCACCGCACTAGGTTGAGCGCATTCGCAGTCGGAGAGGTGGGGGCATGTCTCACGTGGTGGCAACAGGGGCCGGCAAGGCCATGATGGAGCGTCGGAACGACCCGACGCACGACTACATCCTCGGCCTCACCGGCAAGGAGAGACCGCGGGTCCT